>JALSMF010000320.1 GCA_026987795.1 Bacteroidales bacterium | reverse complement strand
TTTTGATGATACCCTGGTAAGTTTCACATACAATGATATGAACGGAGATATTGCCCCTGCAACAATTGCTTCTGACATTGCTTCATCTAAAGGTATTTTATGTGTAACAAGTGCAGGCAATGAAGGAGATGAGCCGTGGAAATATATTACATCGCCGGCAGATGCCGATTCCTGCTTAACGGTAGGTGCTGTTTCGGGCGAAGGAATAATTGCAAATTTCAGCTCCTTAGGTCCGACGGCAGACGGCAGAGTAAAGCCTGAAGTTGTGGCACAAGGTGCTTTTGTTTGGGTATTACTGCCGAAAAGAGGTGTTACTTTTTCATTCGGAACATCATTTTCCGCTCCCGTAATTGCCGGTGCCGTTGCTTGTCTGTGGCAGGCACATCCGGAATGCAGTAATATGGAAATTATTGATGCGGTTATTAAATCTGCAGACAAATATAAAAATCCTGATGACAAATACGGTTACGGCTTACCTGATTTTGATAAAGCTGACAAGTATTTGAGCATGAAGAATAAATAATTTGAATATACTAATGTTTAATATGTTTCTCTATACTTTCTCTTGCTGCTTTTCTGCCGATTTCAATTAATTCTTCAGCTTTATAAAAGTCAAAAGTACTGCCTGAGCGTCTTGATATTTGAATCAGGATATCAGGTTTGTACAGTTGAACGGACATTTCCGATAATTTAAATATCATAGCGCGCGTAGCATAATCAATGAGTTTAAGATACCCTAATTTTCGCTTGTCTTTTTTATGAGAATCTATAATTTTAAGTTTAGCGGAAATATTCAACTGATTATTAAGTTTTTTTAGCTTATTTGAAGATTTTTGTTTTTTTGTATCTTCTTTCTCTTCAGTAAAAGGAATGTCTGCATAAACATCAACCGCCACAAGTATGTCTCCCGGAGTTCTTTTCACTCTGTTTAAGGGTAAAGGGTTTAACACACCGCCGTCAACAAGAATTGTATTTTCATTTTTAACCGGGGTGAAAACCGTAGGTATAGCTGTTGATGCCCGCATTGCATCATAAACACTGCCGCTTTCAAATATAATTTCTTTTTCGTTAATAATGTCGGTAGCAATTGCCGCAAACGGAATATCCAAATTTTCTATATTTTTATCCGGAATAAACTCCTGCATTGTTTTAAAAACTTTTTCACCTTTTATTAAACCGCTTTTACTAAATGTAAAATCCATTAAATTAAGAACATCTGTCTTTTTCAGAGATAAAAGCCATTTTTTGTAATCTCCCAAACATCCCATTGCGTAAACTCCCGCCACAACAGCCCCCATAGAGCTTCCCGCAATCGATTTAATCTCAAAACCCTGCGATTCCAATTCTTCTATAACGCCTATATGAGCAATCCCTCTTGCTCCTCCGCTTGATAAAACTAAAGATACCGGTTTGTTTTTCATATAGCACTTAAATTTTGCATAAAAATATAAATAAAATTAGTTTTAATATATGTTTTAAAGCCAAATAATTATTTTTGTATGATAAATTATGAAACAACTGTTCAAAGATAATAAAGCGTTTATAATTCCTTATATATCAGTATTATTGATAGTATCTGCAGTTTTATTGTATTTTGACAAAGTTGAAATACATATTTTTATTAATTCATTTCATAATAATTTCTTTGATATTTTTTTCAAATATTGGACATATCTCGGCGACGGTATATTTTCTGCAGTTTTTGTTGTTTTATTGCTTTTTATAAGTTACAGAAAAGCTTTAATTTCCGCCGTTTCTCTGATTTTAACCGGTTTGGTTATCCAAATATTAAAACATTATGTGTATTTCGGAAATTACCGCCCTGTTATGTATTTTAAGACTGAATATGAAGGAAATTATAAATTACATTTGATTGAAGGAACAGAACCGGCAAATTTCTTCTCTTTTCCTTCCGGGCATACAGCCGCAGCTTTTGTTATTTTCTTTTTATCGGCAATATTCGTAAAAAATAAATATCTCAAATTTATTTTTTTTATATCGGCTTTTTTGGTAGGATACTCAAGGGTATATTTGTCTTGGCATTTTGTGGGAGATACTGTTGCAGGTTCACTGACAGGCTTCGTTATCGTATTAATTACTGTGTCTTTTATTTCAAAAAACATAAAATCAGATAGTTCATTATTAAAAAAGCAACAAAAATATACTTCATAAAAACTAATATTATTTGATATGTCAAAACTCATTAAAAATGCAGCAGGAAGATTGGTTCCGACAGAAATTAACGGAGAAAAGCATATTCCGTATAAAGGTGTAGGAAAATACAGGCCCGAACACAGAAAACATGCTCCGAAAATACCTACTAATGCTGACTATCCTCTTGACGGAAATAAACAAGTTGCAAACCTTAAAGAAGCATTGATAAAAGCCGGCCTAAAAGACGGAATGACCATTTCGTCTCATCATCATTTCAGAAACGGCGACTTAGTAATGAATCAAGTGTTTGATATTGCCAAAGAGCTGGGTGTTAAAAATTTACGATGGTTTCCTTCAGCATCTTTTCCTTGCCACGAGCATCTTATACCGTATCTTGAAGACGGAACAATTCACCATATTGAAGGCAGTATGAACGGACCTTTAGGACGATTTACTTCTGAAGGCAGAATGAAAGGAACTGCAATACTGCGTTCACACGGCGGCAGATATCAAGCCGTGCAGGATGGTGAGGTAAAAATAGACATAGCAATTATAGCTGCCGGAACAGCAGACCCGTTTGGGAACGCAAACGGACTTAACGGACCGTCGGCAAGCGGACTGCTTGGTTTTGCCCTTGCCGATTCGCAATATGCCGATAAGGTTATTGTTGTAACAGATAATTTAATTCCATTCCCCTGCGTACCATGGCAAATACAAGGAAATAATGTTGATTACGTAGTAAAAGTTGAGAAAGCAGGCGACCCGGATAAAATAGTTTCCGGAACTACGCAAATTACAAAAAGCCCCGACAGATTGTTGCTTGCCGAGATGACGGCAAAATTTTGCGAAACTGCAGGGATTATAAAAGACGGTTTTTCTTTTCAGACAGGTGCAGGCGGAACTTCTCTTGCCGTAAGCAAATACTTTGGTGATATAATGCGGGATAAGGGAATAATAGCTCGTTTTGCCAGAGGCGGAAGCAATAAATATCTTGTCGAAATGCTTGAAGAAGGTTTGATTGAGTATATTCTTGACGGCCAAACTTTTGACCTCGAAGGCGTTCGCTCAATGAGAGAAAACCCTAATCATACATGGACAAGTCCGTTTACCAGCTACAATTACCACAACAAGGGAAATTTTGCCGGCATGGTAGATGTTGTTATTCTCGGTGCTACCGAAGTTGACGTAAACTTTAACGGCAATGTAGTTACACATTCCGACGGTTTATTAATGCACGGAATAGGCGGTTGGCAAAACTGTTTGTTCAGCAAAACGGTAATACTCCCCTTGCCTCTTTTCCGTAATCGAATACCCGTTATCGTTGACGAAGTTACTACTCTTGTCGGTCCCGGAGAATTAATTGATGTAATTGTTACCGAAAGAGGTATTGCAATTAACCCTCTGCGTGAAGATTTAATTGAAGCAAGTAAAAATTCCGGCTTACCGATAAAAACCATAGAAGAATTAAAAGACGAAGCCGAAAAAATATGCGGAAAACCTCAAAAGCCTGAGTTCACCGATGAAATTATCGCTGCAATAAAATGGGTTGACGGAACCGTAATTGATGTTGTAAGGAAATTGAAATAAATTTTATCTGTTTCATAAAATTAAGAGTAAATAAAATATAACAAAACTAATATATGTGAGCATCTGATAAGCGGAAATAAAACCATATAAAATGCCTAAAATTTTACTTTATTTAGGTCTGACAGTTTTAAATTTAAACATTGCTTTCTCAGCTATTGTTTCAGGCAGAATCAGTGATGAAGAAGGCAATCCCCTACCCTTTGCTTCTGTTTTTGTAAAAAATTCATCCTCAGGGGTTTCAGCAGATTTTGAAGGGCGTTATTTTTTAGAATTACCTCCCGGAACATATCTGATTGTTTATTCGTTTTTAGGATATGAAGATATTGAGAAACTTATTGAAATAAGAGAAAAACAACATTTAATTATTGACATAAAATTAAAAAAAAATATTTCGGCTATCGGTGAGGTTGAGATTGTTGCAAATAAAACAGACAGAGCAAAAAAAATTATGTCGATGGTTCGGCAAAACAGAAAGTATTTTCTGAATAAGGTTGAAAATTACAAATGCAGGATATATGCCAAAACTTCTTTTGAAAAAGAATACAAAACAGAAGATACTTTGTTTGCCGGCAATGCTAAAAACGAAACGAATGAGCTGATTATAAAAAAGGACAGGTTAAACCTTACGGAATATGTTGCCGATGTTTTCTTCAAAAAACCGAACTTGTTTAAACAAAACATTATTGCATACCATAATTTTTCTGAAGAAAAACCTCCGGGAAGATCAGTAAGTATGCGTGCAGGAATTGAAGACAACGATATTGCTCCTAAGCAATATGCGGCAAAAAATCCCTACCTATTTGATATAGATAACATTATAAACTCTTTTAACTTCTATAAAAATCTGATATATATTCCGCAGTTATGCAATCAACCGCTTAAATCTCCTATTGCTGCAGGTTCGTTATTGACATATAGATACGAATATATCGAGAGTTTTAACGAAAACGGCAAGAAAATTTACAAAATTAAAGTTACCCCCTTGAATAAAACCGATGCTTTATTTTTCGGAAATATTTATATTGAAGACGTCTCGTGGGCTTTAGTTGCCGCTGATTTGTTTATTAACGAAAAATCATTGATGCTTTATAAAAATTTCAGAATTATTATTAATTACGAAAATTTTAATGATGATACTTACCTCCCGGAAAAAATAAATATTGTATATACTGCAAAACACAGAAAAAACTTAATTCTCGGTGAAACCAAAATAAAATATAAAGATTATGCTGTTAATCAGGAAATTGATAAAAAAATATTTAATAATGAAGTTAAAACTTTTGCGAATGATGCATATGAAAAAGATTCCGTATTTTGGAGTAATAATCGTCTTTTTGCTCTGAAACCGGAAGAACTGAAATATATTTCAAAAACAGACAGTTTGCAAAAATATTACAGAAGTAATGAATTTCTTGACAAGCAAGACTCAATTTTTAACAGACTGTATTGGTATACTCCCCTTGCAGGCTGGGGACGAAAAAATCATTATAAAGGAACGGAATTTCGCACGGGCGGTATTTTAGAGCAAATAGTTCCTTTCGGTATAGGAGGTTACAGGCATAAATTGCCGCTTTATTTTAACAAAGAATTTAAAAACGGAATGCTGCTTGAAACAACTGAAAATATTGACTACGGTTTTAATAATAACGACCTGAAAGGAAAACTGGGTATCGGTTTAACTTATTACCCTAAAAAATTTATTCGCACTTTTATTGATGTCGGAAATACATACGAATTAATAAATAATTATGCATCCTTGGAGCAAATTTTCAGCAGAAGTAATTATGTTAATACAAAATCAATAAGAATAAGGCAAAGAATAGAAATCGTAAACGGACTTTTCGCCGAATTTTCATTTTTATACTCAGACCAAAACTCCATAAATAACTTAAAACTTTCAAAATGGTCGGAATATGTTTTCGGGGAATTAAATGAACCCGTTGATTTTGAAAGGTATATAAAAAGTGAAATAAAACTCACATTCAAATACAGGATAAATCAAAAATACATTATTGACAGAAATAAAAAAATAATTACAGGAATGGGTTATCCTGAAATAAATTTTACATACAGAAAAGGTATTCCTGACATTTTCGGCAGTGAGGTAAATTTTACATATATTGAAGCAGGTGCAAAAGCCGAACACAAACTTGCCGGTTTCGGGTCGTTTCGTTGGCAAGTTTCTGCAGGTATATTTACAGATAAATCAAATTTAAGAGTTTTGGAATATAAATATTTCAGAGGTTCCGATGTATACTTTTTCTCAGACCCTTTAAGGTCGTTTCAACTGCTTGGGCCCACGCTTTTTACGAATAACGAGTTTTTTACGGCTAATTACATACATCATTTTAACGGTGCTGTTTTAAACAAAATTCCGGGTATAAATTTTCTGAAACTCTCTGTCGCTGCCGGAGCCGGAACAATGAGTATTCCGTCCGAAGCGTTTTATCATTTTGAAATGTTTTCCGGCTTGGAAAAAGTTTTCCGCATAAGAGGCGACCTTTTTCGCTTCGGAGTTTATGCCGTAACCGCCGACAACACGCTTTCAAATTTTGACATTACCCTTAAATTCGGAATAAGCTTTTTTAATTCTTATACCAAAAAATGGACATATTAAATTTTAAATAAATAAGTTAATTTTTAAACTTTTCTTTCAAATACTCACCCGTATAAGATTTTTTGCATTTAATAAGCTCCTCCGGAGTCCCGGAGAAAATAAGATATCCGCCTTTGTTTCCGCCTTCAGGTCCGAGGTCAATTACATAATCTGCAGATTTAATGACTTCTGAATTATGTTCTGTAATTATAATTGTATTCCCTCTGTCAACAAGAGCATTGAAAGATTGAAGAAGTTTGTTTATGTCGTGAAAATGCAAGCCTGTCGTAGGTTCGTCAAAAATAAACAATGTTTTCTTTTGAGCTTTTTCTTTACTTAAAAAAGATGCAAGTTTAACTCTTTGGCTTTCGCCTCCGCTAAGAGTATTTGAAGATTGCCCGAGTTTAACATATGAGAGTCCTACGTCAATCAGCGGTTTTATTTGCTGTGCAATTTTTTTTGTTTCTTTATTTTCTGAAAAAAAGTTAAATGCTTCTTCTACAGTTAAGTCAAGGATGTCATATATGTTTTTATTTCTGTATGTTACGTCTAAAACTTCGTCTTTAAAACGTTTCCCTTTACATTCTTCACAAACCAAATGCACATCAGCCATAAATTGCATTTCAACGGTTATTTCTCCTTCTCCGTTGCAGGCTTCACAACGTCCTCCTTCAACATTAAACGAAAAATGCGAAGGTTTAAAACCGTTAATTTTGGATAATTGCTGCGAAGCAAAAAGTTTTCTTATATCATCAAATGCCTTAATGTAAATAACGGGATTTGAACGCGAGGATTTTCCTATCGGATTTTGGCTTACAAATTCTATATTATCAATTTGCTTTAAATCTCCGGTTATCTCCGCATAATTTCCCGGTTTTCTGCCGTAATCGTTAATTTCTCTCATTAATGCAGGATATAACACATCGCTTATCAGTGAAGATTTTCCGGAACCGCTTACTCCGGTAACTGCCGTTATAACATTTAAAGGAAATTTAACCGAAATATTTTTGAGATTATTGTGAGTAACACCTCTAAGTTCTATAAACCGAGCAGAAGTTCTTCGTTTTTCAGGTAACGGAATTTTTAGTTCTCTGCGAAGATATTCGGCAGTATATGATTTTTTCGCAACATTGTTGTTTTGCATAATCTCTTTATATGTTCCGTAAAAAACAATTTCTCCGCCGTGAACTCCGGCACCCGGTCCGATATCCAATATCTTGTCTGCAGATTTGATTATGTCTTCATCGTGCTCAACAACAATCACAGTATTACCTACATCTCTAAGCTGTTTCAAAATTTTAATGAGCCTGTCCGTATCTTTCGGATGCAGCCCTATGCTCGGTTCGTCGAGTATGTATAGTGCCCCCTCCAAACTGCTTCCGAGAGAACTTGCCAAATTTATTCTCTGCGATTCTCCTCCTGATAATGTTGATGACAGACGATTCAGTGTCAAATAAGATAAGCCTGTATCAATAAGATATTGTAAGCGGTTTTTAATTTCAATTAACAAGCGTTCAGAAGTTTTATGTTGGAATTGAGACAGTTGCAAATTGTCAAAAAATGTTTTTAATTCAATAATTGAGATATTTACGAGGTCGCTGATTGATTTTTCGCCTATTTTAACATAAGAAGCTTCTTTTTTAAGTCTTGTTCCGCCGCATTCGCGACAAACTGTTTTTCCTCTGAATCGTGAAAGCATCACACGATATTGAATTTTTCTGCTTTTTTTCTCTATTTTTTCAAAAAAAGGTAAAATGCCTAAAAGCTCTTTAGTTCCTTCCCATAATATCTTTTTATCGTTTTCGGAAAGTTCAAAATACGGTTTGTGAACAGGAAAGTTATATTTTGATGCCTTTTCGATAAAGCGGTCTTTATACCAACTCATTTTTTCACCCCTCCAACAAGCAACAGCTTCCTGATATACGGATAAAGTTTTATTCGGAATAACCAAATCTTCGTCTATTCCCGTGGTTTTACCGAAACCTTCACAAACAGGGCAAGCACCTACCGGGTTATTAAAATTAAACATATGAACTGAAGGAATCTCAAAGCAAATACCGTCTGCTTCAAATTTATCTGAAAATTCAGCCTCTTTAATTTTGTCATTTACAAATACTTTTACTTTGCAAACTCCTTTACCTTCATAGAATGCCGTTTGCACCGAATCAGAAATTCTGCCTAATCCGTCGTCACTGTAAGAAACCGATAACCTGTCTATAACAATATTTGCAATTTCAGGTTTTTTGAGTTTGTTTTGTTTTATCAAGTCTTCTGTTTTTAATATAACATTATCAAACTCAACTCTTATAAAACCTTGTTTCTGTAATATTTCTAATTGCTGCTTGCAGGTTCTGTCATTTTTAACATAAAGAGGAGAAAGTATGAGTGCCCTTGTTCCTTCAGGAAACGATTTTAAAAAATTAACGACATCTCTTACCGAATCTTTTTTTACTTTTTTACCGGAAACAGGTGAAAATGTCTCTCCTGCTCTTGCATATAAAAGTTTCAGGTAATCATAAATTTCTGTTGACGTGCCGACCGTAGAACGCGGATTCCGAGTATTAACCTTTTGTTCAACCGCAATCGCCGGCGGAATGCCTTTAATATAATCAACTTCCGGTTTATTAAGTCTTCCGAGAAATTGACGGGCATAAGAAGATAAACTTTCGACATATCTGCGTTGTCCTTCTGCGTAAAGTGTATCAAATGCAAGAGAAGATTTACCGGATCCGGACAAACCCGTTATCACAATTAATTTATCGCGTTCTGCCGAAAGGTTTATATTCTTCAGGTTGTGAACACGAACCCCTTTAAGCTCAATATTTTCTGAAAACAACTCGTTTTTTTCGTTCTCTTTTGCTTTATTTTTTACAGTATTTTTCGGCACAAAAATTGCGATTTAAATTTTTAAAGTTGCAAATTTAATGATATGCACTTATCAAAAAATATTTTTTTTTAATGAAAATTATTTGATATTTGCATATACTATTACTTAGAATCTGATTATTTTTATTAACTAAAATCTCTGCCTATAGCAAAATTCTACTTTTATTTAATCAAAATAGAAGAATGCTATGAAAACTAAACTCAAAGACAAAGAGCTTGTAAAGCAATTTATGAGCGGGGATACTTTTGCACTCGAGACACTTATAAACAGACACAAAGACCGCGTTTACACTTACATCTTATTTATTGTTAAGAATGAGAAATTAGCTGAAGATATTTTTCAGGATACTTTTATAAAAGTAATCAAATCTTTACGAAAAGGAAAATATAACGAACAGGGTATTTTTGTTTCATGGGTAATACGTATTGCTCATAATCTTACAATTGACTATTTCAGAAAGCAATCTCGAATGCCGACTTATTCTAATGATGAAAATCCGGATATTGATATTTTTAACTCACAAAAATTTGCAGAAGCTACAATTGAGGAAGATATAATTAAAGATCAAATTGCATCAGAGATTCGTCGATTAGTTGATATATTACCCGATGAACAAAGAGAGGTTGTTTTGCTGCGCCATTTCGGCAATTTAAGTTTTAAAGAAATTGCGGAGCAGACAGACGTGAGCATTAACACAGCTCTCGGCAGAATGAGATATGCTCTTATTAATTTACGAAAACTTATTGAAGAAAAAAAACTGAACCTTTCGATTATGTAAAAATCAGGGATAATATTATTTATTTTAAAGGTTGCTTGTATTTTTACAAGCATCTTTTTTTAATAAAAATGAAGGTTTTCCCGCCTAAATATTTATTTTTGTTGATTGTCTTTGTCTAAACAAACTTTTATGAAACATTTTTCTTCAGTTCAATATGTAGCTATCGGCTTGATAATATTATCATTACTTATGAATTATGCTTATTTTCGACAAGTAGGCAACTTTAATTCTCCGATAATAGAATATGAATTTGTAAAAAATGAGCAAGACGTGAAAAATATTTTTACGGAAAACAATGAGTTTAAGAAAGCCGAGCTTAAGGGCGTAAGAGATCAAAATATAATTGATTATGCATATATGCTTTTTTACACGGCTCTTTTAATATTATCGTTTCACAATATAAGAATGACGGAGAAAAAAAACATCTATGTTCTCGGAGTTATTTTTTCGTTTATTGCATTAGCAGGAGATATAATTGAAAATATTCAAATGTTTCAAATATCAGAGTTGCTGGTAAATCGGCTGAGTTTTTCTAAACAGGTTGAAACATTATTTATAATCACTCGTATTAAATGGTTATGTTTGGCACTTGCAATGTTTATAATGTCGGTGCACTATTACAAATACAAATTTACAGGGAAATTATTCGCTTTTATTTCGGCACTTCCGGTAATTTCTGTATTAGCTCTTATGATTTTTAAAGATTCGGGAAATGATTTCGTAAAAATTTTTACAACTTTAATAATATTGAGTTTTGTAACTTTAATGATTTGGATTTTTATTTCATCAAAAATTGACAGCAAAATAAGTTTTTATAAAAAGCAATAATATAATACTAATTAATAAGCATACACTTAACTTTACATGAAAAAAATATCAGGCATATTATTTTTTGCTGTTTTACTGTTTAACATTCCGATATTCGGACAAGTACAAGTAAAAATATCAGACCAAATTGTAAACTTGAGCGGGAAGAAATATTATTTGCATAAAGTTGAACCCGGACAAACACTCTACTCTGTCAGCAGAGCATATAAAATAAGCAGCGAAGATATCAAGCAGGCAAATAATTTAAATTCTGACGAAATAAAATCCGGACAACTTCTTAAAATTCCTTTTAACGATAAAGTCTTGAAAACAGATACTTCACCTGATTTTTTTTACCATAAAGTTGCTAAGGGAGAAACACTGTTTTCGCTTTCGCAAAAATATTATGTTACGGTTGAAGACATTATTAATACCAATCCTGAAGTAAAATACGGTCTTAAAGCAGGTCAAATTCTGAAAATTCCTAATGCTTTTAAGAAAAAACGAGAAGAACAAAGTAATAATTTCTTTTTATATACTGTTGAAGCCGGAAATACACTTTTTTCAATATCAAGAAAATATGGAATTTCTGTTGATGAGCTTATAAAATTAAACCCTGAAGCAGAAAACGGAATAAAAACCGGGCAAAAGTTAAAAATACCTGAAAAATCTGCGACAAACGACAATAATAACAGCAAAACGGAAGATAAAAATACTGCAGATTCAGTTAATACGGGGTTAAACGATCCTCTGTATTTTACCGAGCCGGGAATAACTCCCTGCAGTAATTTCAAATATCAAAAAGGCAAAACATTTAATGTTGTTTTACTTCTGCCGTTGTTTATTGAACAAAATCTTAATTACATAAGCAGATACAACAAGGAAAAAGACCCTATGTTTTTTAAAAACACAAAACGTTTTATTGAATTTTACGAAGGGGTCTTATTAGCCTTAAACAAAGTCAAAAAACAAGGACTCTCAGTAAATATTACGGTTTTCGATACTGAAAACAACAGTGATAAAGTAAGAAACATAATGAGTTCTTTAAACTATCCCGATATAGACCTTATAATAGGTCCCGTATATTCAAAAAATGTAAAAATCGCAGGCAAATTTGCCGAAGAGCATAAAATAAATTTAATATCTCCTTTGTCAAAAAAAGATACTCTGCTTGTTAACAACCCCTTTATTTTTCAGGTTACTCCGTCAATAACAGCAGAAATTGACAGAGCAGCCGAGCTTTTACGAACAAAAAATGACAGTATAAACCTGATTTTAGTGCATAACGGCACAAAAGAGCAGAAAAAACTCATTAACAGGTTCAGATACAATTACGTTGCCGATGATACACTTAATATATTGTCAGACACATCAGTTTTGAAAATTTTGAAATATGATACAGATATAGAGATGCTGGATGCTATGCAGAAAAAAATAAGCAAATTCTTAAAGCCCGGATATAAGAATGTTGTATTCATTCCTTCAAATAATGAAGTATTTGTTACTCAGGTTATTGACAAATTTTATGCGGAAGTTTCCAAAAATGAATATAAATACAAAATAGTACTTATAGGCTCCAAAAAATGGATTAACTTTCAGAACTTTAATTCAGATTATTTTGAAAAATTAGATTTTAATTTCATATCTCCGTCTTATATAAATTACAATACATTCGAAGTTAAAAAATTTATAAAAAATTACAGAACTGTTTATAAAACCGAACCATCAGAATTTGCTTTCGGAGGTTACGACATAACAGTTTACTTTTTAAATGCACTTCGCAAATACGGAAGAGTATTTCAGTTTTGTTTATCACCGGAAGATGCATTTCCTTCCGGAAGAGGACTTATTTATAAATTTAACTTTAAAAGAACCGGGCTGAACAACGGCTTTGAGAACAAAAATACTTTCATTCTGAAGTTTAATGAAAAATTCCGGTTAGAAGAGGCAGATTTCAGTGAAATAAATTAAATCTCTTTCTTATTGAAACAAAAATAATTATTAACTTTGGCTGTCAACCATTAAATTA
>JALSMF010000319.1 GCA_026987795.1 Bacteroidales bacterium | reverse complement strand
GTAAAATAAAGTGATGTTGCGTGCAGGCTGTATGTTGATGCTTCAAAACGCTGTTTATCCCACAGGGTTTCCATTATAAAAAGTTCAGTATTTTCGTTCATTGCCTCGGAGGCATTTTTTATGAGTTTTACAACTTCTTCTTCGGAAAAACAATCAAGAAATTGGCTCATCCATATTATGTCGTATCCTTTCGGGTATGGTTTTGAAAAATCAAGCAAGTTAATCGGATATGTGTTTATCCTGTTTGAAAAACCGGCTTTTTCAATGTTTTTTTCGGCATCTTTAAGTTGTCCGGGCAAATCAAGTATGGTAATTTTAACATTTTTATTGAAAGATGCACATTTTACGGCAAATTTTCCGGTATTTCCTCCTATATCAAGTATTCTTTTCGGGTTATTTTTGAAAATTACGGGCATTACCTCAGGAAATGAATCATCTGAGTAGTAATGGTCAAAATTAAACCAACTTTTTCGAAATTGCTCGGGCATTTCGGCAAGTGCTTCATAAACAGTAGCCCACGAGCCGAATTCTTTATGTAGTCCTGCAGGCTTTCCTGATTTAACAGCTTCCTGTAAATGAAAAAAACCTTTGTAATTTACATCGTGTGTAAAATCTGTATTTACTCTTGTGAGTTTATCGGCAACCCAAAAATAACCTGTTTTTGTAATAAAATATTTGTCGTTTACAACGTAAACCAACTCTGTGCTGAGTCCTGCTTCAAGTAAAACCAGAGCTCCGTATTCTGATATTCCGGCTTTCTCTGCTATTTCTTTTAAAGTTTTTCCGTTTTTTTCTTTTCTTAAGAAAGATAATATTCCGAAATCTCTTAATGCTTTTGCAGCTTGGAACATTATTGGGGCAAATGCTATTTTTTGAGCGTCTGTTTTTGCCTGCAGGGCTGACTTGTTATTATTTCCGTAATTTCTTGCCATTTTTATAAGGTTGTTAGTATATTCAGAATGCTTGTTTTATTATTCACGTATTCCAGAAGTTGTAAAAGTTAAACCATTGTTCTGGATATTTTCTTATTATTTTTTCCAGTTCCGTAACATATATCTTTGATTTTTTATAAATTTCTTCTTTTCTTTTTCTGATATTTCCCGGGTAATTTATATAAAAAGGTTCCATTGCATAGAATCTGTAATGTCTGTTTTTTTCCCTGAATGCCGTAGCAAAGGACACGGGAACCTTATATTTTGCCGCAAGATGAAAAGGACCTTTTGCAAATTTTGCTTTTTTTCCGAGAAATTCGCGGGTTAATGTATCTGCATTCTCGGTATATCTGTCGGCATGCATAACGAGTATTCCTTTTGCCGTGAGTATTTTATCTATGGTAATTAAATGCGAGCCGTCCTCTTTTAAAGGAATAACTTCTATTTTATTTTTGCTTTCTGCTGATTCCAGAAAACGTTTAATATTTTCTTTTTCCGCATCAAGCATTAAAATATAAACAGTTCCGTTATAGCGTTCAAGCAACTGACCTGCAATTTGCCAGCTCCCTATATGGGCATTGATTAAAATGCCTCCTGTTTTATCTTTAATCATACTTGTAATTACTTCGGCATTTGTATGCTCATAAGTAAATTTATTCATCATTCCTGATAAAACAGCTACTTTATCTATCAATATTTGTCCGAAAACAAAAGTATTTTTCCAAATATAGTAGATGGTTTTTAAAAAACTGAATTTAAGCCTCTTCCGGAAAAAATAATATTGAGATTTTACAGCCTTTCGGGAGAAGATAATAAACCATACGGATACGAAAAATAATAAAAAATAGGCAGAATTCAGTCCTGCCTTTTTTATTAAAAATACAAATATCTTATATCCTGTTAAACTTCCTTTTGTCTTTCCGTCCCAGTTTTCGGGCATAATTATTTTTCATTTATTTTATCGAATATAAAATCGTAAAAATCTTGTAATGTTTTTACATCTTTAAATTCTTCGCTCTTTATTCTTACTCCGAACTCAGATTCGATAATAACAATAATATCAACAATATCTAAACTGTCGATACCTAAATCTTTAATCAGGTTTGCATCAGGGCTTATTAAATCTTCTTCAATTTCAATTTCATTTATAAGAAATCGGTTTACTTTCTCAATTATTTGCTTTTTATCCATATTCGTTCTTAATATCAGTTATTTAAAATAGAAATTTATACCTGCGCCTATAGTGGAAAATGCAGGTTGATTAATTGCTATGTTCAGTTCAAAATTTAGTGCATACTTGCTTGAAGGGTTAAATTCTAATTCTACGGGTACGTAAGCCGGCAGGTAAATTACTATTTGTCCGTCGCTTTGTTTATATGGTTCGATGTCAATATCTATACCGCTCGTAAGATAGAAATCGTTTAATTTTAATGATGCGATTAGGTTTGCGTCTGCACCTGCCCTGTGCCAATAATGACCGCCGATTGTTCCTGAAATATATATTTTCCCGGAATTAACGAAAGCATTTTCAAAATCGAAACCGTAATACATTTGCCCCCAGGCTTTACCTATATTAATTCCGATATCGGAGGATTGTGTTGTTCCGTATCCGAGATGAAAAAAATATGCAAAATCTTCAGGACCGGGAGCATATGCGGGGTCAAAATTATTAAGGTCTATGGCATAAACAGGGTTAATGCCGAGAGACAATACGTTTTTTTTCAGTGTAAGAGCCGTATTTCCGAACATTGTTTGAGCTTGTCCGCTGAGTGATAATGCCGTAATCAAAAATAATGCAAGTACAATTTTTTTCATAGATATTAATTTTTATAACTTTTTGATTATCAACGATGAGTTTGTTCCTCCGAAACCAAATGAGTTTGATAAAAAGATATCAGTTTTATGTTTTTTCGGCTCTGCAATTATATTAATATTTTTTGAAAATTCATCGGGATTTTTAAAATTGATATTAGGGGCAATAAAGTCGTTGTGTGCCATAAGTAAAGAGTAAATAACTTCGCTTGTTCCTCCTGCCCACATTTCGTGTCCTGTCATTGATTTTGTAGAGCTTACGGGGACTTTGCTTCCTAAAGTTTCGTAAATTGCTTGTGCTTCCTTGGAGTCTCCTGCCGGTGTTGATGTTGCGTGAGCATTTACGTAGTCAATGTCTGAAACTTTTATATTTGCATTTTTAATTGCTGATTCCATGGACTGTCTTAATCCGGCAACACTCGGATTTGAGATATGGTCAGCATTTGACGAAAAGCCCCATCCGAGCACTTCGCCTATAATATCTGCTTTTCTTTTTACGGCATTTTCGTAGCTTTCCAGTATTATTACAGCTGCTCCTCCGCTCGGCACAAGTCCGTCTCTGTCTTTATCGAAGGGGCGAAGGGCTTTTTCAGGTTCTTCTTCTTTTGTTGAAAATGCTCCGAGACCGTCAAAACTTGCTGTTACCGGCGGGTTTATTTCTTGTGCTCCTCCGCAAATAATAATATCCTGCATTCCTTGTTTAATCATCATTGCTGCAACGCCTATTGCGTGAGAACTGCTGGCACATGCTCCGCTTACCGAAAAGTTTATGCCTTTTACTTTGAATATAACGGAGAGGTTCATTGTTACCGTTGAGTTCATTTGTTGAAATATACCGGCAGAACCCATTAATGATGTATCTTTTTTTTCTTTGAATGTTTCCCATCCGTCAATAACGGCTTTTGCCGAACTGTCATTTCCAAAGAGTATTCCGGTTGAGTTTGAATTTAAATCGGATTCTGTCAGTTTTGCCTGCAGGATTGCGTCTTTTGTTGCAACATAGGCATATTCTCCTTGTTCTGCAAGCCCTATCCTCATTCTCCTTGAGAGTTGTTTTTTTAGGTCGGGTCTTTTAAGTTTTCCCGTAAGCCCTGACCGGAAACCCATTTTTTTTCTTTCTTCTTCAAAAACAATTCCTGATTTTCCGTTTTCCAGTGATTTTTTAACGGTATCTAAGTTTGTTCCTATAACTGAATAAATACCCATTCCGGTTATTACAACTCGCTTCATGTTTTTCTTCTTATATTATTTATGAGATACCTCCGCTTATTTTAATAATTTCACCTGTTATGTATGATGCTTTATCGGAAGCTAAAAAAGATACAAGTTCTGCAACTTCTTCAGGTTTACCGAAACGTCTTGCCGGTATAAGTTTTTGTATTTCTTTTTCGTTTAAGTCTGTTGTCATATCAGTTTTTATAAATCCCGGAGCAACGGCATTAACTGTTATTTTTTTATGGGCAACTTCTTGCGATAATGCTTTAGTTGCACCTATAATTCCGGCTTTTGCCGCCGAATAATTTGTTTGACCGGGTGTTCCTTTTATTCCGGATAAAGATACAATATTTATTATTCTGCCTGCTTTTTTTACTATCATATTTTTCAGCAGTCTTCTGGTTATATAAAAATAGCTGTTAAGGTTTGTATTAATAACATCGTTCCAGTCATCGTCGGTCATAAAGATTTGCAAATTATCTCTTCTTATTCCCGCATTATTTATCAGTATTTCAATATAATTATTTTCTAATTTATTTTGCAAAAGTTCAAGTGCATTTTCTGTTTCTGTCGGATTTGATACATCAAATTTTATAAGCTCTGCTTCTCCGCCTTTTTCTTTTATTTCTTGTAATGTTTTTTGGGCTTCTTCATCGTTATTTTTGTAATTTATAAATATAAAAATACCTTTTTCGGCAAGCTTAATGCTTATTGCTTTTCCTATTCCTCTTGATCCGCCCGTAACGAGTGCATATTTCATTTCCGTTTCTTTAATTACTGAAAAGTTTTAAATGGTCCGTAACTTTTTTTATTGTAGGGTACAAGACACTGTCTTTTTTGAAAGTCGGGATTATTTCTCTTATTTCATCGTATAATTTTCTTGATTTTTTCGAGATTTTATTTTGATATCCCAGGTAGTCTATTGCCTGAACTAACGTAATAACTTCTATTGCTAATACTTCGAATGTGTTATTTATTATTTTTTGAGTAAGTAATGCGGCATTTGTTCCCATACTCACTATGTCCTGGTTGTCATTATTGTTCGGAATACTATGAACATACATCGGATTTGAAAGTGTTTGGTTTTCGGCAACGGTTGATACGGCAGTAAATTGTGCTCCCTGCATTCCGAGATTAAGCCCTAATGTCCCGAGATTTACAAACGGAGGTAAAATTTTGTTTAATTTGTCGTTCATTAAGAAATTTAGTTGTCGTTCGGCAAGCATTGAGAGCTTTGTTATTGCAATTTTGAGTTTATCGGCTTCAAGAGCGATGTAATCACCGTGAAAATTTCCTCCGTGATATACATTGTTATTTTCTTTATCTATAATCGGGTTGTCGTTTACCGAATTTATTTCATTTACCAGGATATTTTTTGCATATTCCGTAGTGTCGTAAACAGGTCCGAGAATTTGCGGGACACAACGCAAAGAATAATATTCTTGAACCCTCTCTTCAAAATAAAAACTGCTTTCGCTTTTTTTATTATAAAGACAGTTTTTTCGTTCTTTTATTAATTTGCTCTCTGATAAGATATTCCGCATTTTTTTTGCGATTTCTTCTTGCCCTTTGTGGAGCTTAACTTTATTTAGTTCACAAGAAAAATGGTCATCATATGATATGACTATTTCATTAATCGTTGACGAAATAAGAACTGAAATATTTATAAGTTTTTCTGCACAAAAGATATTACTCAAACTGATTCCCGTCATTACGGAGGTGCCGTTTATTAAAGCCAATCCTTCTCTTATTTTTATTTCAACAGGTTTAAGATTAAACTTTTTCAATATGTATGCAGTATCATATTCTTTGTTTTTGTATCTCACCTTGCCTTCACCGATAAGAGTCAATGCAAGATGTGAGAGCTGTACCAAATCTCCGCTTGCACCTACGCCTCCGTGTTTATAAATATTGGGATATATTTCGAAATTAAGAAAATCTTTCAATAAATTAATGACAGTAGTATTTACTCCGGAATATCCTTTAAGCAGGGTGTTAAGTCTGGCGAGCATTGTAAATCTGACGCAATTTTCGGATAATAATTCTCCTGCTCCGGCAGAATGACTTCTTATAAGGTTATACTGCAGGTTGATTTGGTCTTTTTCGCTTATTTTATACTGAGCCATAGGACCGAATCCGGTATTGATTCCGTATATTACTTTATTTTTTGAAAATTCTTTCAAAAAATCAAAACTTTCGGAAACTTTACGGAATGCTTCTTCGGATACGGTTATTTTTTCTTTTTTATAAACTATTTTGAATATGTCGCCCGGCTCTATGTTTTTATGTCCTATCTTCAGCATAATTCAAAATTATTATAAATAATTTAAGGTGTCTCGGAAATCTTGTCCTTCCTGTTCTGTAATTAAACTGTCTGTTCGTTTTCTGAATTCGGACATTTTAAGTGCGGTAACGGCAGCTTCATCACCTTTATTTCCAAGTTTTCCTCCGGCTCTGTCAATTGCCTGTTGTTTATTATTTGTTGTTAACACTCCGAATATTACAGGAGTTTCTAGTGTTGCATTTATTTCCGAAATACCGTGAGTAACTCCTGAGCAAATAAAATCGAAGTGTCTTGTTTCGCCTTGAATTACACAGCCGAGAACAATAACGGCATCAAAATAAGCATAGTTTGCAAATATATTTGCTGCGTATGTAAGTTCAAAAGTCCCCGGAACATATTCTTTGTGTATATTTTCTTTTTTTACTCCGTGCTTTACTAAGGTATTATATGCTCCGTTGTATAATTTTTCGGTAATATCATTGTTCCATTCAGATACTATTATCGCAAAACTCATATCTTTGCCTGACGGAACAGAATTTATATCGTAATTTGATAAGTTTTTAGTAGACATAGCTAAAATTTTTGATATATTTTTCGTTTTAACAATAAATTGATTGCAAATGTATAACAAAAAGCCGGTCAGGAAAAAGATTTATATCAAAAATATGATAAATGACTGTTGTGTCAGAAGTTTAAAAAGAGACTTTGAAGACAATGATATAAAAGTAATTACAATAAAACCGGGTTTTGCTGAAATAGAATATGATTATGAAAAAACCGATAATAAAAAAATATCTGAAATATTATTATTATCAGGTCTCTCTCTATTAAAAACTAATGAGGAAAAAATAGCGGAACGGATAAAGATTGCCGTTAAGGAACTTATTTTTGAGATGAATAATGTAGATTCTATTGTTAAAAAATCAGAGTATATTGTGGAGAAATTAGGATATAATTACAGATATTTATCTCGCCTGTTTTCTGAAAATGAACATATTACATTAGAAAAGTATATTATAGAAAAGAAAATTGAGCGTATAAAGCAAATGATTGTCGAAAATGAATATTCTTTAAGTGAAATTGCTTATATGATGGACTACAGCAGCGTACAATACCTTTCCTCTCAATTTAAAAAAGAAACAGGGATGACAGTAAGCGAGTTTAAAGAAAAATACTTGTCAGACAGGTAAAATACAAATTAATTCAAATTTCATAAACTTTTTGTAAAATATTGTAACACCCGTATTAAACCTTATATATATTTTTGTATCATAAAATTCAGTTACTAATATTAAATAAAAATTAATTATGAAAAAAGTTAAATTTATATTACCGGGTATTTTTATGGTCTTTATTTTCACCAGTAAACTTAATGCACAAATAACAAATGCTGAAAAAGAAAGTTTAAAACATATGTATGAAGAAGAAAAGTTGGCATATGATGTTTACAGTTTTTTATCTGACAGATATGATTTATTTGTTTTTCAAAATATCAGTAAGAGTGAAAAATATCATATGAGTTTAGTAGAAAACTTATTAAAAGATTTCGGTATCCGATACAAAGTAAACCCTGCCGGAGTTTTTGAGAATGAAGAACTTCAGGAGTTGTATAATCGACTTATTGAAGACGGAAGCAGAGATTTAATTTCAGCACTTACAGTAGGAGCAACAATTGAAGACGTAGATATCTATGATTTAGAAAAATATATAAAAGAAGTTGAAAATGAGGAAATTAAAAAAGTATATGAAATGCTGAAATGCGGCTCCGGAAACCATATGCGAGCTTTTTCAAGACAACTGAAAATTCATAAAACTGTTTATACACCTCAGTTTATAAGTCAGGAAAAATATCAAAGCATACTTAACTCCGAACACAAAAGATGTTTTAATCAAAATTAAAAAAAGTAATTATGAAACTTAAAAAAAATATAGCAGTAAGCGAAAGCGGCTTTTTGTTCGACCCCAATACGGGAGATTCTTTTTCTGTTAACGAAACAGGTAAAAAAATTATAGAACTTCTTAAAGAAGAAAAAACAGATGATGAAATTATAAAATGGTTTGCCGAGAACTATGAAATTGACAAACTTACGTTTGAAAATAACTTTTATGATTTTGCGGCTGTATTACAGAACTATCATTTAACAGAATAAAAAAGCAGATGAAACCAAAATATACAATAGCGGTAACAGGTTTAAACAATACCGATAATCCCGGACCCGGAGTTCCGGTAATACGGTCTTTGCGAGAGGCAGAATCCTTTGATGTTCGCATAGTAGGACTTGCTTACGAAAATTTAGAGCCCGGAATTTATATGGAAAACGTATGCGATAAAGTATATCAAATTCCCTATCCTTCAACAGGTTCTGACGAGCTTATGAAACGTATCGAATATATCGGCAAAAGAGAAAAACCGGATGTTTTGATTCCTAACTTTGATGCAGAGCTGTTTACTTTTATGAAATCAGAAAAATATCTCAAAGAAACCGGAATTAAAACATTTTTGCCTACGATAGAACAATTTGAAGAAAGGCACAAATCAGAACTGCCCAAATTCGGAAAAAAATACAATTTTGATATTCCTTTCAGCAAGCCCGTAACAAAGATTTCAGACATATCCGAATTACGTTATGAATTTGAATATCCTCTGCTGGTAAAAGGCAAATTTTATGATGCATATTTAGCCTATACACCGGCTCAGGTAACCGAATATTTCAATAAAATAAGTGCAAAATGGGGTGTCCCGATTATTATCCAAGAGTTTATACGAGGAACCGAAGTTAATGTAGCAGCCTTAGGAGACGGTAAAGGAAATACAATTGCAGCCGTTCCTAT
Organism: Bacteroidales bacterium; assembly: GCA_026987795.1. GTDB lineage: Bacteria > Bacteroidota > Bacteroidia > Bacteroidales > JAADGE01 > JAADGE01. The sequence continues at coordinate 3,794 of JALSMF010000319.1, read as the reverse complement.
GCGAAAACAATACATAACAGACAAAGGCAAAGCATGGGGAGGAATAACTTTGGGAGATGAAAAATTACTTGAAATAACAAGAAACTTAATACAAAAAACTAAATGGCGAGGCGGAATGGAACTCGAAATAATTAAAACACATTCTGATAAATATTATATTATTGAAATAAACCCGAGAATACCTGCATGGATTTACCTTGCCGTCGGAGCAGGACAAAACATACCGGAAGCACTTGTAAAGCTTGCTTTGGGAGAAACCGTCGAACCGTTTAAAACATATGATGTAGGCAAAATGTTTATTCGGTATTCATACGATTTAATAGGAGACATATCTCAATTTGAAAAACTGTCTGTTACCGGAGAGCTATAAAAATAACTAAAATTTTGAGGAAATTAAAAAAATATAAAAATGGAAGAAAAATTAAAATACGAAAGACCCGTAATAACTAAAATAAACGCAGGAATGCCCGATAAATTCGGAATGCAGGCTAAAATGCCCGTAATTACGGAAATTGACGAAATACCGGTTAAAAAATTAATTGAACAATACGGTTCGCCAAGTTTTATTATTTCAGAAAAAACAATAAGAAAAACTTTTAACGAAGCAAAAAGAGCCTTTACTTCAAGATATCCTAAAGTTCAGTTTGCCTGGTCATACAAAACAAACTATTTAAACGCAATATGTAAAATTTACCACAGCGAAGGCTCTTGGGCAGAGGTAGTTTCCGGATTTGAATACGATAAAGCCGTTGCAAACGGAATTCCCGGAAATAAAATTATTTTTAACGGTCCGGACAAATCAAAAGAAGACTTAATAAAAGCAACTGAAAACGGCTCATATATCCATATTGACCACTTTGATGAATTATATGAATTATTATCCGTCAGTGAGAAACTTGAAAAACGACCGAAAGTAGCCATACGTGTAAATATGGACACCGGAGTTTATCCGCAGTGGGACAGGTTCGGGTTCAATTACGAAAACGGCGAGGCGTGGAATGCCCTTAACCGAATTATGATGAGTGAAAAAATGGATTTAGTAGGTTTACATACACACATCGGCACTTATATGATGACACCGGCTCCGTATGCTGTTGCAGCATCAAAATTAGCAGAACTCGCCGTAAGAATCGAACGTAAATTCAATCATAAAATTAAATACATAGATATGGGAGGCGGTTTTGCTTCCAAAAATACACTGAAAGGAGCTTATTTACCGGGAAAAGATACTTGTCCTACTTTTGACCAATATGCCGAAGCAATTTCCGGAGCTTTGATAAATTCTGATTTAGACCCTAACGAAATGCCGACATTATTCCTTGAAACAGGCAGAGCCTTAATTGACGATGCCGGCTATATAATAGGAAGTGTTTTAGCAAATAAAAGACTTGCCGACGGAAGACGTTCAATGATTATAGATACAGGTGTTAACATACTTTTTACCTCTTTTTGGTATGAACACGAAATATATCCTGCAAAAGAAGCCGGTTCACACAGCGAAGACACAACGATATACGGTCCTTTATGTATGAATATTGATATTATACGCTCGGCTGTTAAATTTCCGCTTTTACAAAAAGGAGATAACTATGTTATTAAAAGAGTAGGAGCTTATAATATGACGCAATGGATGCAGTTTATTACATTAAGACCTAAAATAGTTTTAATCGATACAAAAGGCAAAACGCATATTATCAGAGAGAATGAAACAAATGAAAGCTTAACCTCTCATGAAAAAATTCCGGATTATTTAAAATAAGAAACTGTAAATGGTCAGAGAACATAAAATAAAATCCTTACTTAATGCAATTTTAAACAGTTATTCTCAGATATTTTTTTCTGAGAATAAATTTTTTGCGGTACTTTTATTTTTCGTAACTTTTCTTGATTTTTGGGCGGGTTTATACGGACTTCTGTCTGTTTTAACCGCAAACATAATTGCATTCATATTAGGATACGATAAAATAACAATAAAAAAAGGTCTTTACGGATTTAATGCTCTTTTGGTAGGTCTGGGGACAGGCATTATGTTTGTTCCCGGTTTTGAATTAACCGTTGTCGTTATTTTTGCAGCTCTTTTAACACTTTTTATAACCGTAGCTTTACAGGGAATTTTGACAAAATATGCATTGCCTTATCTCAGCATTCCGTTTCTGCTTGGCATTTGGGCAATAATTCTTGCAACTAAAGATTTCTCTTCTCTCGGATTATCGGAAAGGGGTATTTATACTTATAATGAATTATATGCTCTCGGCGGGAAAAATTTAGTTACGCTATACGACTGGTTCAGTAATATGCCTGTATTAGAGAGTGTTAAAATATACTTCTTGTCTCTCGGAGCAATTTTTTTTCAAAATAATATTCTTGCGGGAATAATAACGGCAATAGGGCTTTTGTATTACTCAAGAATTGCATTTTCATTATCCGTAATCGGGTTTTGGTCTGCATACCTGTTTTATAATCTTATAGGTGCCGACTTTTCTGCACTTGCATACACTTTTATCGGGTTTAATTACATATTAACCTCAATTGCCGTAGGCGGATATTTTGTAATACCTTCGGAAAAATCTTATTTATGGACGGTAATTTTGCTTCCTGTAACAGTCATAGTTACTGCAAGTTTAGGGTATATATTTGCTGTTTGGCAAATATCAATTTATTCGCTGCCTTTTAATATAATTGTTCTTTTATTTATTTACGTATTAAAATTGAGAACAGAAAAAAATGAAAAATTAACAGATGTTTTTATAAGACAAAAAACTCCCGAAAAAAGTTTATATCTTTATCATACAGGAAAAGAAGAACTTAAGAATAAAAACTATTTTCCGATAAATTTACCCTTTATCGGGGCTTGGGCAGTTATGCAGGCACATAACGGAAAATACACGCACAAAGACAGATGGAGGCATGCCTGGGATTTTATTATAAAAGACGAAAATGACAGACAATATAAAGATAAAGGCGACTACCGTAAAGACTATTTTTGCTATGAAAAACCCGTTGTTGCTCCGGCAGCAGGTGTTGTAGCCGAAATTACGGACGGTATTCCGGATAATAAAATAGGAGATGTTAATATTTTGCAAAACTGGGGAAATTCAGTAGTTATAAAACACGGAGAATACCTTTATTCGCAGGTAAGCCATTTAAAAGAAGGCAGTATTAAGGTAAGGAAAGGAGATTTTGTAAGAAAAGGCGATATAATAGGAAAGGTGGGAAACTCCGGACATTCTCCTTATCCCCATTTACATTTTCAGATGCAAACAACACCTTACGTTGGCTCGGAAACTTTAGATTATCCGCTGTATAATTTTGTAATTAAGAAAAATAATAAAACAAAACTTATTACATTCGGGAAACCTGAAGAGAACGATTTGGTTGAACCTGCAAAAGTTGATGATATACTCAGTAATGCATTTCATTTTATACCGGGTAAAAAACTGCAGATAATAAAAAACGGTAAAGAAACACAACAATGGGAAGTTGAAAAAGATATTTGGAATCAGACATTTATCATCGATAATGAAAATAATACTAAAATATACTTTTACGAAAATGATTCCGGCTTATTCTTAACAAATTATTACGGAGATAAAGAATCTGAAATGTTTTTATTTTTTACGGCACTGTATAATGTGAGAAAATCATTTTATAAAAATACGGTTACGGAAGGAATTATAAGACCTGACCTGTTTTTTAGCAAGCCTGTTATGATATTTCAGGATTTTTTAGCACCTTTTTACATATTTCTTAAGTCAGAATATAAACTGAAATATACTGAAAAAGACGATGATTTT
>JALSMF010000318.1 GCA_026987795.1 Bacteroidales bacterium | reverse complement strand
ATTTGAATAACATTTTTCAGAACATCTTCTTTATCTTCTGAGAAATTAATATTACTCAATCCGTTAGAAATACTGATATATATTTCATTTTGAACATTCTCTGTATCAACTTCTTTAATGGAAACAGGAACATAATCAGCATATTGAACAATAGAATCTACTGCCGTACCTGTTGCTTTTTCAACAGCTTTTTCAATATCTTTTGTAACAAAATCCTTTCCTGTTAAAACTTCATTAAATGCTTTTTCAATAGCATTTTTTACAACAATTTTGTTAGGCGAAACATCCGGGTTTGTATAATTTAAAACAAAACCTAATATTAAAGGAATAAATAATAAACCGATGTTTTGAATCCAAAAGATTACAGCGTATGCCGTTCCCAATTGTTTTTCGGGAATAATTTTAGGAACGGAGGGCCACATTGCAGAAGGTACCAAAGAAAATCCGATTCCTAACACAATAACCATTGCCGCAGCTATCCACCACAAAGTTAAAACAGGAATAGCCAATATTCCGTGAACAAAAATCAAAATTAAAGAACCGATAATCATAATTGTTGCACCTTTTCCGTATTTATCATAAATACCGCCGAATAAAGGCGTAAGAAAAAGCGTTCCGAACGGTAATAATGCGGGAATTGTACCTGCAAGATACGGACTGACATTGTATTTATTAATCATCAAATCCGTTGCATAAAATAAGAACGGAAAAACTGCCGAGTAAAATAACACACAAAGTATGGCAATATACCAAAAACCTCTGTTTCCGATAATAAGTAATATATCTTTTATTTTAAATTCGTCATCGCTCGATTTTTCTTCTTTTATATTTGCTTCGGATTTGTCAAGTTTCTTGTCTAAAACAGAAAAAAGAGTAAATGAAACAACGCCCATAAGCATTACAATTAATGCAAATAAAATAGGAGCGGTTACGGTAAAATTCTTAGCAAGAGGCAATGAAATTGCAAGAGCAAGCAGAGTTCCCAACCTTGCAATAGACATCTGCATTCCCATTGCTAAAGCCATTTCTTTTCCTTTAAACCACCGAACAACTGCTTTTGAAATAGTTATTCCTATAGCTTCTGTTCCTACTCCGAAAATTGCAAAGCCCATAGATGAAAGAAACACCTGTGTCTTCATAGCACCAAGAAGAGGAATGTTAATTACCGCACCTTCCGGAAATTGATGTTTTACAGCCCAGTAATTTAATGCCGTTCCAAGAAACATAACAATTGTTGCTCCTAAGCCCGTCTTTCTTATTCCGAGTTTATCCAGAATAAAACCGCTGATAATTAACATAAATAAGAACACGTTAAACCAAGCATAAGCTGATGTATATGTTCCGAAATCTTCACTGTTCCAACCGAGAATACTTTCAAGCATCGGTTTGATAGAAGATAAAGCATAATTAAAATAATATGCTCCGAAAATAGATAAAGAAGCTAATATTAATGCTGTCCATCTTGCTCCTTTTGATTCTCGTAGTGATTGTACTATTTTGTCCGTCATTATGTAAAGTTTTAATTTATAAAAACAGAAAACAAATAACGTAATTTCATTCGGATTTTTAAAATTTATTTTGATATTTGGAACATCAAAAAAAGAATAATATTAAAATTTTTATATGAAAATAAAAGTAGTAAACAAATCAAAACATAAACTGCCGGCTTATGAAACGGAATTATCTGCCGGAATGGACCTAAGGGCAAATATTGACAAACCCGTAACCTTAAAACCGCTCGAGCGTGCTTTGATAAAAACCGGCTTGTTTATAGAACTCCCGGAAGGTTATGAGGCTCAAATACGTCCGCGCAGCGGCTTGGCATACAAACACGGTATAAGCATCGTAAATGCTCCGGGTACTGTCGATGCCGATTACAGAGGTGAGATAGGAGTTATTTTGGTAAATCTGTCAAACGAGAATTTTATCATAAATGACGGTGAGAGAATTTGCCAAATGGTTATCTCAAAACACGAAAAAGCTGAACTTATTGAGGTCGATGAGCTTAATGAAACAAAAAGAGGCAGCGGCGGTTTCGGTCATACCGGAAAATAATGCTTTAAATACTCACTAAACTTTTAACTGTTAATATGAAACTTGTATTTGCAACAAACAACAAACATAAACTTGAAGAGGTAAGAAACATACTCAATAATAAATTTGAAATACTCAGCCTTAAAGACATTAACTGCTTTGGAGATATTCCCGAGACACAGGATACTATAGAGGGTAACGCTTCACAAAAAGCAAACTTTATTTATGAAAAATATAAAACTAATTGCTTTGCCGACGATACAGGCTTGGAAATTGAGGCACTAAACGGTGAGCCCGGAGTATATTCTGCTCGATATGCCGGAGAAAACTGCACTTTTGAAGATAATGTCCGAAAAGTTCTTTCAAAAATGGAAAACACAAAAAAACGGAATGCAAGATTTAAAACAGTTATTTCTTTAATTATTGAAGGGAAAGAATATTTATTTGAAGGTACGGTAAACGGTAAAATAACCGAAAATAAAAAAGGGATAAGCGGCTTCGGTTACGACCCGATTTTTATGCCCGAAGGATATAAAAAAACATTTGCAGAACTTACACCGGAGGAGAAAAATAAAATAAGCCATCGCGGAATTGCAACTCGTAAATTAATAGACTTTTTGAGAAATTACGGCAATTAAAACCCTGAATTATCGTTAAGTTTACGAATAATATCTTTTCAGTGAAATATGATTAAAAATATTATAACAACCGTAGTTATCTTATTCCCGATTTACCTGTTTTCCCAAATTCCCGTAGGAGAATGGCGAGACCATTTTTCATATAAGAAAGCAATACGTCTTGTCGATGCAGGTAATAAAATATACGTTGCAGGAGAAATAGCACTGTTTTCCTATGATAAGTCGGAAAATACAATTGAAAAACTTACAAAAATTCAAGGATATTCAGATGCCGAAATACAGACAATCGCATATAATAAAACAAGTGATGCTTTAATAATTGCCTATAAAAATTCAAACATTGACATTCTGAAAAATAATACCGTTTATAACCTTTCTGAGATTAAACGTAAACTTATAAGCACTGACAAAACAATTTATAATATTACTTTCATCGGCGATATAGCCTATCTTTCCTGCGGATTCGGCATAGTTCTTATTGATACCGAAAAAACGGAAATAAAAGACACGTATTTCATCGGAGATAATGCATCATACGTAAAAGTAAACGATGTAACTTTTGACGGAACATTCATATATGCTGCAACTGACCATGGTTTATATTTTGCGGATTTTTTTAATTCAAACCTTGCCGATTACAGAAACTGGAGTTTAGTTCCCGACCTGCCCGAAAATAATTTTAAATATAACTTTACGGAATATTTTAAAGGATATTTATTTGCAAACCGGATTGATACAATTACCGGAAACGACACCCTGTACTGCAGAAAAAATAATATATGGGAAATATTTAATGCAGATATTGATAATTTACGTTCCGTAAATGCCGCAGAAAATAAAATTATATTTTCCGAAAGAACTAATGTTAAAATATTTGACACAGGACTGAATCTTGTAAAAAAACTTGACAGTTACGTCTTTAACGGTTTTTCCGCAAACCCTAAAATCAATTTTGCAACTCTTGATGCAGAAGAGAATATTATAATTGCAGACAACAGCACAGGTTTAGTTTTTGAGCAAAACGGACAATTAAACTATGCATATCCTGAAGGACCTTATGATAATTATACGGCAAAAGCTTACTATATTAATAATACCGTAATAACAACTAACGGAAATAATAATGCAAGCGGTTGGTATCTGCCTGTTTATAATGTCTTTGAAAATGAAAGATGGAAATCATATCACATAACTTCAGACACTGCCCGTAATTTTTTCAGTATTGCCGTTAATCCAAAAAATAATAATAATTTTTTCTTCGGTTCATGGGGATACGGTGTTTTCGAATTTAATAACAATGAATGGATTGCGTCATACAATAATTCAAACAGCACATTGCAGCCTGTTACGGGTTATCCCTACGGGTTTATCAGAATTTACGGATTAACTTTTGATAAAAATAATAATTTATGGGCAACAAATCAAGGAACAGCATATCCGGTTTCCGTAAAAACAGAAGATAACCAATGGCAAAGTTTTAATTTTAACGGATTAATAACAAACTTTAATGTTGAAGATATTTATGTTACGGAAGACAACATTAAATGGGTTGAACTTGGGGATAATAACGGAATCCTTGCATTCAGTGATAATAATACTCCGCTGAACATAAATGATGACACATACAAAAAAATTATACCGACAACAAGCGAAGGAGAACAAATATCGACCGATGTAACAGCATTTTCGCAAGATAAAGACGGAAGTATCTGGCTCGGAACAGGCGACGGAGTTGTAATTTATTACAATCCGGAAAATGTCTTTGAAGACGATTTTTTTGCTGACAGGGTTCAACTTACCTCATACGGTAAAGACACAACCGAACAATATCTGCTCAGTACTGATATGATAACGGATATTGAAACAGACGGAGCAAACAGAAAATGGATAGCAACTCAAAATTCCGGAGCTTTTCTTATCTCCGAAAACGGAAGAGAAGAAATATTACATTTTGATAAATATAACAGTCCCCTGATATCCAATACAATTAATGATATTGTGATTAACGGGAAAACAGGAGAAGTATTTTTTCTCACCGATATAGGAATAATGTCTTACAGAGCAGAAGCTGTCGAATCAGCCGAAACTTTCGGAGATGTATATGTTTTTCCGAACCCGGTTCGTCCGGGATATGTGGGAAAAATTACGATAACCGGACTTGCAACCGACGTAAACGTAAAAATTACAGATATTTCAGGAAATGCAGTATATGAAACTAAAGCTCTCGGAGGGCAGGCAATCTGGAACGGAGTAACCTTTGACGGAAGAAAAGTAAATACAGGTGTTTATCTTATCTTTTGCTCAAACGATGACGGAACTCAAACGTTTATTACAAAACTTTTATTCATAAACTGAAAAATAATTTTTGCAATAAAAAACATTTCAGTAATTTTGCAAACCTGTTAAATGCCTGAGTGGCGGAATTGGTAGACGCGTTGGTCTCAAACACCAATGACAGCAATGTCGTGCCGGTTCGACCCCGGCCTCAGGTACGGACGCACTCCGAAAAGGAGTGCGTTTTTTATTTTATGATAAGGATATTTATAAAATAAAGTTCGTTTTTAAGATTTCATTTTGTATATTTGTTTAAAATACCTTATTGCTCTTTGCTGCCGGACCGTATGGAAAACTTTGAGAAAAAAACACGAGAAGAACTGATTGCTTTAATAAAAGAGTTGTCTCGAAAGAATATCGAGCTCAAAAAAAATATTTACAGTAAATATTTCAGTCCGCTTATAAATTTAAGTGATGACGATTACGAACTGTTAGTTGACCAAGAAACAGATGCCGTTTTTAAAGGAAATCAACAAGGAGACTTTATTCTCTTTAATGAATTTGCATCAAAATTGACAGGATACTCCGAAGACGAGTTAAAAAAAATGAACATAACTCATCTGTTTTCCGAATCCCAATTATTTCAAAAACCTTTAAGATTTGATTTACTTATGAAAGGGCAGTCTGTTAAAAACAGGCGATACATAAAAACAAAAGAAGGAAAAGATATTCCGGTAGAGATGACCTCAAAGAAATTGTCCGACGGAAGTTTAGTCTGTATAATGCACGATATTTCTAAAGAAGAAAAATTACGTAAAGCATTAAAGGAAAGTGAAGGTAAATTTCGTGAAATATTTAATAATGCTGCAGACATTATGCTTATTTTTAAGATAAATAAAAAGTTACCTCCCGTAATTACCGATGCTAATAATGCGGCACTTCAAATACTCGGGTATGAAAAAAATGAATTATCGGGAAAAAATATATTTGAAATATTTACGGAAAAAAACAAAGAAAAATTTGAAATATTTTCAAAAGAATTAGAACAGGACAAAAAAGTATCCTTTATATCAGAGCATATAACAAAAGACGGAACAGTTTTTCCAGCCGAAATATCGGCAAAAATCGTCAGGCTCGGGAGCGAAGAATATATCCATACGGTTTCAAGAGATATAAGCGAGCGAACTAAGGCTGAAGATGCACTGAAAAAAAGTGAGGAAAAGTATCGTCTTTTATTTGAATTGCTGCCTTACGGAGGTGAAATAGTAAATACGGAGGGTATAATTTTAGATATAAGTCCGGGAACGGCAAAAATGTTAAATTATACGAAAGAAGAGCTTGCAGGAAAGCATTTATCAAAGATTATACATAAGGAAGATACGATATTGTATAAGAAAAACTTTCCGTTACTTTTAAAAGGAAAAAGACAATCGGCAGAAGTAAGAATGATAAAAAAAGACGGGTCGGAAATATTTGTTATAAGAGCAGGGCAACCCGTAAGAGACGAAAACGGAAACGTTAAGTATATTCTTACATTGAGTGTCGATATAACCGAAAGAAAAAAAATAGAAAAAAAATTATTAGAAAAAAATAAAGAATTTGAAGCTCAAAATGAAGAGTATTATACGTTAAATGATGAGCTTAAAGAAACAAGCAGAAAACTTTTGGCTCTTAATGAAGAACTCCTTATTGCCAAAGAAAAAGCGGAAGAAAGCAGTCGTTTGAAATCAGCATTTTTATCCAATATGTCGCATGAAATAAGAACACCTATGAACGGGATATTAGGATTTGCCCAACTGTTGAATACCCCTGATATCACCAAAGAAAAAATAAAAGAATATACGGAAATTATTACAAAAAGCGGCAATCATCTGCTGAATATAATTAATGATATTATTGATATTTCAAAATTAGATGCAGGAGAATTTAAAGTTCATAAAACACCGGTAAATATTGATAATTTGCTCAGAGAAATGTATTCTTTCTTTCATTCGTATAAAACAGAAAAACAACAATATCATATAAAACTTATTTTAAAAACTCCGGATAAGAAAAAAAATACCGTTATTTGCACCGATGAAACAAGATTGAAACAAGTTCTTTCAAACCTGCTGAGCAATGCTCTTAAATTTACCGAAAACGGTTATGTCGAATTCGGATATACTACGGATAAAAATAATGTTAATTTTTATGTTAAAGATACAGGAATAGGTATAAGTAAAGATAAAGTTAACGATATTTTTGAACGCTTTAATCAGGCTGCTGTCAATACAGAGAAGCTTTACGGAGGAACAGGGCTCGGACTGTCAATATCAAAATCCTGCATACAACTTTTGGGCGGAAGTATTTGGGTTGAGTCAAAAATAGGAAAAGGTTCAACATTCAGTTTCAGTATTCCCTATAAAAAAGCAAAAGAAAACCCTTCAAAGCAAAAAACAAAACAAAAAATAAACCTTAAAGGAAAAAGAGTTTTGATTGTTGAAGACGACCCGATGAATTATGCTTATTTGTCAGAAGTTTTAGGAGATTTAGAACTGGAACTTCATCATGTAAATAATGCCGTTAAAGCCGTTGAAATAGTTAAAGATATTGATTTCGACTTAGTTTTAATGGATATCCAACTTCCGGGAAAAGACGGAAATTATGCCGCCTCAGAAATTAAGAAAACATTTCCGAATCTTCCGGTTATTGCACAGTCTGCTTATGCTTTTGAAAATGAAAAACAAATAAGCCTGCAGGCAGGTTGCGATGATTACATAACAAAGCCGATAAAAAAAGACACCCTTATAGGCACACTGAAAAAATATATTAACTGACAGCCTGCTTATACCCTGCTTTGACAGTTTTATACCCGCACACATTTTTTAATTTTCGGATAAATTAACTAATTTCGCAACTTTTAAAAGTAAAGAAACATCATATGGCATTAAAATGCGGAATAGTAGGGCTTACTAATATAGGTAAAACAACTATATTTAACTGTTTTTCGGAAAATAAAGCAGAAGTAACAAACTTCAGTTTCAGTACGGATAAATCGAATCTCGGAACAATAAAAGTTCCCGATCAAAGATTGTATGAATTGGAAAAACTTCAGCCGACCGAGAAAATAATACCTACGGTTGTTGATATTATTGATGTTCCCGGTATAGCAAAAGGTGCGAGCGAAGGTGAGGGGACAGGTAATAAGTTTTTGGGCGATATAAGAAATACCGATGCCTTAATACATGTTTTAAGATGCTTTGACGATGACAACCTGCCGCATGTAGAAGGTTCGGTTGACCCTGTAAGAGATATGGAAATCTTGAATTTTGAACTTCAGATTAAAGATGCGGAATCTGTTGATAAAAAAATTATAAGAACTGAAAAAATTGCAAAATCAGGAGATAAAGAAGCCAAAAAAGCTCTTGAAGTTTTAAATATTTATAAAGAACATCTCGAAAATTTTAAACCCGCACATACGGCGCCCGTTAAAGAAGAAGATAAAAAATATGTAAAAGACCTTAATTTGCTTACGATAAAACCTGTAATGTATGTTTGTAACGTTGATGAAGAATCTGCCGTTAACGGAAATAAATATACCGAAGCGGTTTTTGAAGCACTGAAAAATGAAAATACTCAAATTTTGATTATTGCGGCAGCTTTAGAAGCCGATATTGCCGAACTGGAAACCGAAGAAGAAAGGCAAGAATTTCTTGAAGATGCCGGGCTTACTGAGCCGGGTGTTCATAAACTTATAAGAGCAGCCTATGATATGCTTAATTTGCAGACATTTTTTACCGTAGGACCTAAAGAAATACGTGCGTGGACATTAAAAAAGGGGATGACGGCACCTGAAGCAGCCGGTGTTATTCACAGCGATTTGCAAAAAGGATTTATACGTGCCGAAGTTATGCACTATGAAGACTTTATTGAGTTAGGTTCTGAACAAAAATGTAAGGAAAAAGGAAAATTTCATGTAGAAGGAAAAAGCTACGTTGTTCAAGACGGCGATATTCTGAATATCCGTTTTAATGTTTGACAGAGAGCTGTAATTACGGTAATTGTCAGATACTTTACTTACAGTTTTTTCAGGTTATGTCCCATTTTTACTTTTTTTGTTTCCATATAAAAACGGTTATGAGGGTTTGTTTCCGTTTCAATAGGAACGACCTCAACTATCTCTAAACCATAGCCTTCCAAGCCTGCTCGTTTCACCGGATTATTGGTCATAAGCCGTATTTTACATACTCCGAGGTCTCTCAAAATTTGTGCACCTACTCCGTAATCGCGTTCGTCATCGTCAAAACCCAGTTTATGGTTTGCTTCTACGGTGTCGTAACCTTGCTCTTGCAGTTTATAAGTTTTTATTTTGTTGAAATATCCTATTCCTCTTCCTTCCTGGTTCATATACAGCACAACACCTTTTCCTTCGCGTTCCACCATACGCAATGCTTCATGAAGCTGAGTTCCGCAATCGCACCTTTGAGACCCGAATATATCGCCGGTAACACAAGACGAATGCACCCTTACCAAAACAGGTTCTTCTTTCTTCCATTCGCCTTTTATAAGTGCCGAATGCTCTAAACCGTTTGATATTTGTCTGTAAGGAATAAGTTGAAAATTTCCGTACTCAGTCGGCATTTTTACTTTCTCTCCTCTTTCTATTAAAGACTCTTTTTGCAGCCTGTATGCTATTAAATCCTTTATTGAAATTATTTTAAGATTGAATTTTTCGGCAACTTTAAACAGGTCGGGCAAGCGAGCCATTGTGCCGTCTTCATTCATAATTTCAACTAATGCACCTCCGGGTTCTAAGCCTGCCAGCCGAGATAAATCTACCGTAGCTTCGGTATGTCCGGCTCTTCTTAGAACTCCCATATTTTTCGCTTTAAGCGGGAAAATATGCCCGGGACGTGCTAAGTCTGACGGCTTTGTATTTTTATCAACCAGAGCTTTTATGGTTTTTGCTCTGTCACTTGCCGAAATTCCCGTTGTGCATCCCTGTCCTATAAGGTCAACCGAAACAGTAAAAGGTGTTTCGTGCAGAGATGTATTTTGCTGTTTGCCTATCATTAAATCAAGGTCTAATTCAGCACATCTTGTTTCGGGTATTGCGGCACAAATAAGACCTCTGCCGTGAGTTGCCATAAAGTTGACTTTTTCGGGCGTAATGAGTTCGGCGGCGGTTATAAAATCTCCTTCGTTTTCTCTGTCTTCGTCGTCAACAACTATTATAATTTCGCCGTTTTTTATTGCTTCAACTGCTTCTTCTGTTGTATTTAATTTATTTTTTGACATAATTGTTTTTTTGTCAGCGTTTTGACGGCTCCCAAGTTCCTGATTCAACGCCTTTTAAGTAATTAAAGAATCCTATTGCAAGGGCAATATTCATTCCGTAAAAATGTGTAAAATATCTGAATAATTTAATATTTATTCCGGTGTTTTTTAATATTAAATCCAAAACTGCGAAAGTTACCGATAATATAAAAAATAAAAATGTTATTTTATACAAAGAATAATTAAGCAGCATAATATTGGAAATGACGGCAGAAGCAATTAAAAACGGACCTGCCCATCTTATAACTTTATGCGAAAAAAAATAAAATGATGCTTTTCTGAACGGTCTTTTCAAAATGTGCATAAAATAAAAAAGGTTTTGAAAGTTTCCTGTTGCAATTCTGACTTTTCGCTTAAATTCTTCTTTAAAATCTCCGGTGATTTCTTCGTCTGCTACGGCATTTTTTTCAAAAATTACTCCTCTTTCCTTTTCTATAACTTTCATTGTTATAAAAAAGTCGTCAACTTTAAAGTTTGAGGGTATTATTGATAATGCTTCTTTTTTTATTGCATAAACGGCTCCGAAAACTCCCATTGAACATTTGCCTGCTAAGCCCTCTCTGTATTTCATTATCATTTCGTTTTTCATATAGGTATCTTCCGGAACGGAAACATCGTGTCTGTTTCTTTTACTGTTTTTCAGAATGCCTCCTACTATGTCTATATTTTTATTTTTCAGATGTTTTACTAAATTGTAGAGTGTATTTTTTTTGAAAAATACTTTTGTGTCGGTCATTATAAGAATATCATTTTCGGCTTTATTTTTCAGAAAATTTATAATTCCTGTTTTTCCGGTTCTTTCGGCGAAAGGGTAAAATTTTATTTGAGGATAAATTTTTGCGTATTTTTTTATTATATAATCTGTATTGTCTGAAGAGTTATCCGAACCTATCAGAAATTCCGTTTTATTATACGGGTAATCGGTATTTAAAGTTGTTATTATCTTTTTTTCAATGTTTTTTTCTTCATTGTATGATGCCATTATAACAGATATCCCGGGTAAATTATTATCGTTTTTAAAGATTTCCGTGTTTTCGGTTTTACTTTTTGCCGAGAAATAAAGAATTATCGGAAAAATGACATATGAATGGAAAATTAAACAAACGGAGAACCAAAAAAGTATTTGTAAGAAGATGTCCAACTTATCAGTTTATATATTTTTTATAAAAATTCAACAGTTTATTTGAGATTGCAAAATTATCAAAATTAACGGAAATAAATTGTTTTGCGGCAAATGATATTTGTTCTGCTTTGTTTTTATCGGAAATTAAGCAGCTTATGTGTTTAATTATTTCTTCCGGCTTGCCGGTAATGAATATTTCTCTGTTAGTTTCGGCGGGGATTCCTTCTGCTCCTTTCGGAGTTGATATTATGACATTTCCGCAAGCCATTCCTTCAATTATTTTTATTCGCATACCGCTGCCTGAAAACAAAGGAACAACCATTACGTTATGTTTATGCATAAATTCAACTGCATTTTCAATTTCTCCTTTGTATATTACGTTTTTATATTTTGATATTTGTCTGATGAAATTTTTCGGTGCATTTCTTCCGGCAACGGTAAATGTCAAGGCGGGATGTTGCAAAATGATTTTTTTCCAGACATTTTTTAAGAACCAATTAAGACCTTCGATATTCGGTATCCAGTCGAGCGAACCGAGATGAAACAGTTTTATTTCGGAAAAATCTTGTTTTCCGGTATTGTATTTTTTTGTGTCAATGCCGGTCGGGCTTATGTGCATAGGTTTTTTATTCCCTGAATTGTTGAAAATATTTCCGTCTCTTTGTGTAATAGGAATTATTACATCGTATTTATTTATAAATGACAGTTCAAATTTTATGAGCCTTTGTGTAAGGTTTCTTATGTATATTTTTTTAAGGAAGTTTTTTTCTTGTTTCAGGTTTAATTGCCATATTTCGTGCTCTATATTATGTGCTCTGAATGAGACTGTTGTTTTTGTGAAGTTTCTTACTGTCTTTATATACGGCATCATATAAAGCCCTTCAATTTGTATAATGTCGTATTTATTTTTTTGCAGAAGGTTGATTAATTCTGATTTAAAAGTTTCTGAAGTAAAGCGTTCTGCGATATACGGTCTGTTTGAAAAGATAAGGTTTTTTAATAAAGCCGTAATTTTAATGTCGGTATTGATATTTACTGTGTAAAGCGTGATGTTTTTGTGAAGTTCGGGAATAATATTTTTTGTATTAACGTAATGTTTATTTGTGTTGAGGCATAACAGGTCAACATTGTTACCGCTTTTTGCAAAGCTTTCGCTGAGATTTGTAACGGCAATTGACCCTCCGTCTTTAGCAGGGTAAGGAACTTTATTAAATATCTGAAGTATATTCACGTTTAGTATTTTCCGAGTTTGAGAATTTTTCCCAAGAAATTAAGGATGTTGTCAAAAATTTCGGTATTTACGATTTTTGAATCTTTTGTGGCTTTGTAAGTTATAAAAACACCGAGCGGGAACAGTATTCCGGATGCGAGCCAAGCACCTGCAAAAACAGGGAGGGCACTTTCGACGGCGGCTTTTTCGCCCATAACCATTAAAATGTAATAGAACATAAACAAAACAATTGAAACCAAAAACGGCATTCCGAATCCGCCTTTTCTTATAATTGCTCCGAGCGGTGCTCCTATAAAGAAAAATACAAGGCATGCAAAAGACAGCGAAAGTTTTTTATACCAGGCAAGTTGATGCTTTTTCAACCAT
>JALSMF010000317.1 GCA_026987795.1 Bacteroidales bacterium | reverse complement strand
TTTGAAAATTTTTTATCTTCTTTAGAGCAACTTATGAAAATATCTTTCATTATAAGATTATATTATTTAATCTTTGAAAAATAAGTTGTTATATAAAACTCTTCAAAATCTTCTTCTATAATTAAACTGTCGGAAGAAAGTTTTTTAACGACAAAAGTATGCGGAGAATATGAATCGTCAGGTCCCCAGTCTATTGAAAGCTCGGTTCCTGTTTCATTTATTTCCCAAGTTCCTTCTGTTTTATCGGGTAGCTCTTTTGTAATTTTATCGTCGGTAAAAATAAATACTTCGTTGTCCAAAACATCTTTATTCATTTCATTAAAGTAATTAATGTCTTCCTGTTCTGTCATTGCAGAATTTACAATTTTAGCAACATCCCACTTTCCTTTCATTTTATCGTGAGGCGTTTTGTTGCAGGCTACCGTTAAGGTAAGAAAAATTACAAGAACCGACAATAGTTTAATTTGTTTCATATCATTAAGTTTTTAAAATTTCAGAGTAACAAATGTATTAATTTTAAAAGTCAAATACAAATTAATACTTTTGAAAACCGAAAATAATTTTATTTTTTATTTCTTTACAAAAATTACCTGAAAGATGAGCAAAATTATAAAGCTGCTTTTAAAGTTAATACCCAGACCGTTATTAATACGCGTCAGTTTTTTGGCCAGAAAACCGCTGGCTGTTTTTTATAAAGGAAATAATGTTGAGTGTCCGGTTTGCGGGAAAAGTTTCAGAAAATTTATGCCTTACGGATACGGAAAAGCAAATAGAGACAACAGGCTGTGTCCGAATTGTTTATCTTTAGAGCGTCATCGTCTGCTCTGGTTGTATCTGAAACAAAAGACTTGCTTTTTTAAAGATAATATTAAAGTCTTGCATATTGCACCGGAGCAGCCTTTTATTAAGAGATTTAAGAATTTGAATAATCTTGACTATGTTACTGCCGATTTATATTCGCCCATTGTCGATATAAAAACAGATATCAGGAATATGGTTTTTAATGACAATGAGTTTGATGTTGTTATTTGCAATCATGTATTGGAACATATTGATGATGAACAGAAAGCTCTGTCTGAAGTTTTACGGGTTTTAAAGCCCGGAGCATGGGCAATTTTACAGGTTCCCGTAGATTATAATCTTGATAAAACTTTTGAAGATGATAGTATTACTTCGCCGAAAGACAGAGAAAAATATTTCGGACAATATGATCACGTAAGGCAATACGGCAAAGATTATCCGCAAAGATTAAGAAAAGCCGGATTTGAGGTTGTTGAAGACTTTTTCGTTAATTCCTTTTCGGAAGAAGAACAAGAAAGATATCGCTTTGATAAAAATGAGATTATCTGTTTATGCAAAAAGCCCGTATAAATTTTTTACTCTGAAAATATTTCTTGAGCTTTTAAACTTGCCTCATTAAAAATATCTTTATTGATTTTATTTTCTGTTTCATTTTCTGTCAGCCAGTTATAGAATATGTTCGTGTCTAAATTGGCGATAAGTTCTTTGCCTGTCATAGGGCAACCGCCTACTCCGTTAAAAACCGTATCAAAATTTCGGCATCCTGCTTCATACGCTGCTTCAATTTTAGGTAAAGCTTCATCGGGTTTTGTATGTAAGTGAAAATTAAACTCTGCATCCGGAAATTCTCTTATAACATTCGTAAAAACCAAACCTATAAGGTGTGCACTTCCGGAAGCCGTTGTATCTGCCAGCGGAAAATACCGTAATCCTTTTTCATACAAAACACTTATCCATTCCATTAAAATATCAATACCCCAATCTTCATCGTACGGGTTTCCGAATGCTTCGGATATGCTGATAACAGGTTTTTTATTTTTTTGAATACAAATATCGATTATTTCATCAATGTGCTTCAAAGATTTATTAAAATCGGCATTTAAATTTCTTTTCTGAAATATTTCTGAGATTGCGAACGGATAATTTATATAATCTACTTGTTCGTATTCAGCAATTTTTTGTGCATAATAGGGATTTCCCGCTAAAACGGAAATTTCGGATTCTATACCTTCAGTTTTCAGGCCTTTAATAACATCCGGGGTATCTTTCATTTGCGGAACGGCTTTTGAGGAAACAAAACTCCCGACATCAACAATATCAAAGCCTGTTTTCAGAAGTAAGTTTATGTAATCTGTTTTTTCTTTTGTCGGTATTATCTTCTTAAATGCCTGCATGGCATCTCTCGGAGATTCATTTATTTTAATCATATGATACTTTCTGTTTTTTAATTAATATTTGATATAAAAAAGCAGTCGGTAAATAAGCCGGATTCTGTTTTAATCTGTCATTTATCTTCGCTCTCTACCCCTCGGCATCGGACGAGCAGTCCTCAATCGCCGATATACATGAGATTGCAACTTGCAAGACGAACGGCTGCCGACGTTGCCGCCGACACCGGTGAGCTCTTACCTCACCTTCTCACCCTTGCTTTGAAACATCTTCAAAAGCGGTTATCTTCTTCGTTACTATACCCTCGCGAGTATCTTCCGTTAGGAAGTGCAATGCTCTGTGTTGTCCGGACTTTCCTCTGTTTCCGTAAAGAAACAGCGACAGAATAACCGACTGCTGTGCAAAGATACGGCAATTTGTCGTTTTTGTTTCATATTTTTAATATTATATTTTTGCAGTATGAACAGACTTTTTAACATTCTTAAATACGAAAAATTGTCGTCAACTAACGACAAAGCGAAAGATTTACTGAGACAAAACAATTTGCCTGAGTTTTCGGTAATAACTGCACGTGAACAAACAAAAGGCAGAGGACAAAGAAATAATGTATGGCATAGTAATATATCTGAAAACCTTATTTTCAGCATAATAAGCTATCCTTTTTTTTTAACTCCCGCAGAGCAGTTTTATATTTCAAAAGCAGTATCGGAAGGAATTATAAACTATCTGAATTCAGAAAAAGAAGGTTTTAAAATAAAATGGCCTAATGATATTTATTATGAAAATAAGAAAATTTGCGGTATTTTAATTGAAAATTCGATAAAAGGCAGTGAAATAAAAAATTCGATTATAGGCATAGGTTTAAATGTTAATGAGGAAAAATTTCCTGAATATTTGCCCTTTGCGGTTTCTTTGAAAAATATAACAGGGGTTAGTTATAACATTGAAAATGAGCTTTATAAAGTTCTAAATTGTGTATATGAGAGTTTTAAAAGGTTAAGATTGCGTTTTTTTACGGAAATTGACAATTTATACAGCAAAAATTTATATAAAATAAACGAACCCGGATATTTTAAAGATGCACAAGGTATTTTTGAGGGAACAATAAAAGGCACAACACCTGAAGGTAAGCTTATTTTGCAGACTTCGAGCGGTGAAATTCGTACCTGTAACTTTAAAGAAATTGAGTTTTTACAATCTTAAAGAGCCGTTTTTTTTACATTCTTTCAGGAACTTCAATTCCGAGTAAATCAAGGGCATCTTTTATTACGAGAGCTGTTTTTTGAGAAAGACTTAATCTGAATTTTTTCACATCAATATTTTTTTCTTTTAAAACAGGCGGTATTTCGTGATAGAAACGATTATATTCTTTTGCTAAATCATAAACATAATTGGCAATTTCCGACGGGTTTCGTTTTTTTTCAGCTTCTTTTATAACTTCTTCAAAATCATATAATACACGCAAAAGTGAAATCTCAGACTCTTCGGCTTTATTCGGGCTTTTATAGTTTGAAAAATCAGTAATTCCGCTTTCACCGGCTTTATTAAGCAGTGATTTTATTCTGACATATGTATACTGAATAAAAGGTCCTGTATTGCCGTTGAAATCTATAGATTCCTGCGGATTAAACATCATATTCTTTTTTGCATCAACTTTTAATATGAAATACTTTAATGCTCCGAGAGCGATTTTTCTGAATATTTCACTTTTTTCATCTTCCGTAAAGTCATCTGATTTTCCGAGTTCTTCCGATTTTTGCATTGCCGTTTGTATCATTTCTTCAATTAGATCATCTGCATCAACAACGGTTCCTTCTCTTGACTTCATCTTTCCGTGAGGAAGCTCAACCATACCGTAAGAAATGTGGCTTATATTTTTTGCCCAGGAATATCCTAACTTTTCTAAAACAATTTTTAAAACTTTAAAGTGATAATCTTGTTCATTTCCTACAACATAAGCTGATTCGTCAAATTTATAATCTTCGTATCTTATAATTGCCGTTCCTATGTCTTGTGTCATATACAGTGCAGTTCCGTCGGAGCGTAACAACACTTTTTCGTCCAGTCCTTCCGATGTCAAGTCAATAAATACTGTGCCGTCTTCTTTTTGCCGGACTATACCTTTTTTTAAAGCATTAATAATTATGTCTTTGCCTTTAAGGTAAGTTTCTGATTCATAATATATTTTATCAAATTTGATACCTAGTTTTTTATATGTTTCATCAAAGCCTTTATAGACCCATTCATTCATTCTTTTCCATAAGTTTCTTACTTCTTTATCCCCTTCTTCCCATTTTTTCAGCATTTTTCGAGCTTCCCTCATCCATTCGGCTTCATTTTTTGCATTCTCTTCCGAAATGCCGTTTTTAATTAGTTCTGCAATTTGTTTTTTATATTCTTTATCAAAAGCAACATAATATTCGCCTACAAACCGGTCACCTTTCATTTTTTCG
This sequence comes from Bacteroidales bacterium, assembly GCA_026987795.1. Classification (GTDB taxonomy): domain Bacteria; phylum Bacteroidota; class Bacteroidia; order Bacteroidales; family JAADGE01; genus JAADGE01. Next base: position 2,387 of record JALSMF010000317.1, on the reverse strand, counting down.
GTTTCGGGAGTTTTGCCTTCGGCAAGTTTTTCCCACGCAAGCATTGATTTGCAGATATGAATACCTCTGTCATTTACAAGATTTACTTTTATAACCTTATGTCCCGATGCTTCTGCTATTTTTGATACTGACAGACCGAGAAGATTATTTCGTATGTGCCCGAGATGTAACGGCTTGTTAGTATTAGGAGATGAAAACTCGATAACGATTTTTTTTGATTTATCAGATACTTTTTTAAACCCGTATTTTTCGATTGAATTAATTTCTTTAAAAAAGTTGAACCAATATTGATGAGATAAAGAAATATTAAGAAAGCCTTTGATGACATTAAATTCTGATATTTCAGGCATGTTTTTTTGTAAAAATTTTCCGATTTCTTCAGCCGTTAAATCAGGCGATTTTTTTGAAAATCTTAAGAACGGAAATACAACTACGGTAAAGTCTCCTTCAAATTCTTTTCTTGTTTTTTGTATTGAAACCTGTTTTTCACTTATTTGTGAATTATAAAGAGTTTTAACTGCATTTAAAACAGCATTTTTTATGGCTATGTCAATTTTTGTCATTTTATCTTATTTATTTTTGAACTGACAAAAGTAAAACTATTTTGATAAAGTTTATAAAATTATAGGGATACTGTTTGCTTAAGTAACTAAACCAAATAAAAAAAGGGAACTTTTCAGACAAAGTTCCCTTTTCGGGCAGTTAAAAAGAGTGAAATATAATTAAGATTTTTTAACGGTATTTGCGTTATTCAAATTTGCCATATTAAACCCGAGTGTAAAGCGCAAGGTGTTAGCCAGAGGATTTTGTCTTCCGGCAGTAGGCACCACATAAGCAAAATCAAAGTTAAGGACATTTAATTTTACGCCTATACCCATTGTGAAATATTTACGGTTACCTTTTGTCCCGTGTTCGTCAAAATATCCGGCACGAATAGCAAACTGATTAATATACCAGTATTCAAAACCTGCGGAATACATTAATTCGTGCATTTCTTCTTTAAACCCTCCGGGAGCATCATAAAACGAATGAAAAATTCCTACGGGAACAGAAACATTGTTATCCATACCGAGAGTATCAATAACATTTCCGTCATTATCTTTAACAACTAACTGCGGTGTAGGAACAAGTAATTTGTTAATATCCAGCATAGCGGTAATTTTGTTGTATTCATCTAACTCTACGGTATATGAAGCACCTATTCGCAGGTTTGCCGGTAAAAAATCATCATAATAGTTATCTTCGCTGTATGAAATTTTACTGCCGAGATTTGAAATATTTAAACCGAAATTAAATTTTCCGTCTTTGTTTTCTAACTTAACATCTTTTGTGTAGAACATTGAAATATCTCCGGCAACTGCATTACCGGGTTTTGTAGCTGTTCCTGAGCCTCCGGCCGGAATACCGCCGGTAAGGTTTGAGTGAACATACCTGAAAGCAATACCACCCGACATATTTTTTGAAAGTTTGAGAGCATATGCGATATCTAAAGAAAATTCATTGGGCTTATAACCCGGAACGATAATATCTCCGAATTCATTTGTAAAGTCAATACTCCCCAAAGAAAAATACATTAAAGATGCGGCAATTGTTTGATTTTTATCAAGTCTGTAGGAGCCCGATAAATTCTGAAAATTAATATCTTTAACCAAATTTCTGAGCCAAGGAATATAAGACAGGTTAAGAGATATATCCTGTTCTATAAAAGCATATTTAGCCGGATTCCAGTGTATGGAGTTTGCATCCGGTGAAGAAGCAACCCCGGCATCTCCCATAGCTCCGGAACGTGCGTCAGGTGCAATTGTTAAGAAAGGAACTCCGGTTGTGATAGCATTTAATTCTTGCCCTATCAGAGTTGTTGTTTGTGCAAAAAAATTACCCGACAGGGTTATTAATACTGCAAAAATCAAAAGTTTCTTTGTCATTTATTTTGTATTTTGATATAAATAATTAATCAGCAAACGCAATTATTTTATTTTTATTTTACAAATAAAAATAATTAACGTTTTTTAATTAAAATAAAGACGCAGTAAAAAAACTGCGTCTTTTATTATTTCAGAACGGTTATAAAATTTAAACTAACTTTTTAACCAAATTTGCTGCTTCTTGCAGGGTAATTGCTGAGTGAACTTTCAAGCCCGAATTATCAATTAACTCTTTGCCTTCTTCGGCATTTGTTCCTTGTAATCTGACAATTACGGGGATATTTATATTTCCTATTGATTTATAAGCATCCACAACACCTTGTGCTACTCTGTCGCAACGAACAATACCGCCGAAGATATTCAGCAAAATCGCTTTAACGTTTTCATCTTTTAAAATAATTCTGAACCCGGCTTCAACAGTTTCGGCATTTGCTGTTCCGCCTACATCAAGGAAATTGGCAG
>JALSMF010000316.1 GCA_026987795.1 Bacteroidales bacterium | reverse complement strand
CGCCGGACATTTTTATAATATCCATAGTTGCCATTGCAAGTCCTGCACCGTTTACCATACAACCTACATTCCCGTCAAGTTTAATAAAATTCAAATTGTATTTTCCCGCCTCAACTTCTGCAGGATCTTCTTCCGTTAAATCTCTCATTTCTGCTAAATCTTTATGGCGAAAAAGGGCATTATCGTCAATATTTACTTTTGAGTCAACAGCTAATATTTTATTATCTGATGTTTTAAGAACAGGATTTATTTCAAATAATGAGGCGTCGGATGCTTCGTATGCTTTATATAATGAGGTAACAAATCTTGTCATTTCTTTAAACGCATTTCCTTCTAATCCGAGATTAAAAGCAATTTTACGTGCCTGAAAAGGTAAAAGACCGGTTTTCGGGTCAATTTCTTCTTTATGAATAAGGTGCGGAGTTTTTTCGGCAACGGTTTCAATATCCATACCGCCTTCGGTAGAATACATAACAGTATTTCGCCCGCTTGCTCTGTTAAGTAATACACTCATATAAAATTCATCAGGTTCCGACTCTCCGGGATAGTATACATCCTGAGCAATTAAAACTTTATTTACTTTTTTGCCTTCAGGGCCGGTTTGGTGTGTTACCAATTGCATGCCTATTATCTTTCCGGCAAGTTCTTTTACTTCGTCTAATGATTTTGCAAGTTTTACGCCGCCGCCTTTTCCTCTTCCTCCGGCGTGTATTTGAGCTTTAACAACCCACCAATCTGTTCCTGTTTGTTCTTGTAGTTTTTTTGCGGCTTCTACAGCTTCATCGGGAGTATTTGCAACAATACCTTCCTGAATTCTTACTCCGAAACTTTTCAGAAGTTCTTTACCTTGATATTCGTGTAAATTCATTACTTTTGTTTTATATTTTTATAAAGATATGTTAATTTTTCAATGCCCAAATGTAGTTTTTTTATTCAAATTTAAAAAACCGGATATTATATTCTTTGACATATTTTATTTTGACGGAAAAAAATAACAGTATAATGAGAAAGCTGAAAAATTGCGAATTAGGCAGAAAAACAACGGAAGAGTTTAAAAACACCGAAAAAATTTCTGTTACGGTTGTTTTGGATAATATAAGAAGTATGAATAATATCGGTTCGGTCTTCAGAACCTCCGATGCTTTTCTTATTGAAAAAATATTTCTTTGCGGAATAACTGCAAGACCTCCGCATAATGATATTCGCAAGACGGCCCTCGGGGCAACAGAAAGTGTTGATTGGGAATATTATGAAAAAACTGAAGAACTTATTGAACTTTTAAAGAAGAACAAATATGAAATAATATCTGTTGAACAAGCACAAGGAAGTATTATGCTTAATGATTTTGATGTTAAAAGCAGCCGTAAATATGCTCTTATTTTCGGAAATGAAGTTAAAGGCGTGCAGCAGAAAGTTGTTGACATAAGTGATTATTGTATTGAAATTCCGCAGGAAGGAACAAAGCACTCTTTAAATATTTCAGTAAGTGCGGGTATTGTGCTTTGGGATTTTTACAGAAGAATAAAAAATAATTAACTTTGAGAATTACAAGTAAGTTATGAAAGATATTGAATTACACAAAATACAAAACTTTTTTTTTATAGGAATTGCAGGAGACGGTATGAGTGCAATTGCACAGTATCTTGCCGGAACGGGAAAAAACGTTTCGGGTTCAGACAGGCGGTTTTCTGCTTATGATAAAACTTTCAGGCAAAAACAACTTGAAAATGAGGGTATAAAATGCTATCCTCAGGACACCTCAGGCATAACAAATGATATTGAGATTGTTGTGGTGTCGTCTGCAATAGAACCCGAAGTTCCCGAATATAAATATGCCCTTGAAAAAAATATTCCCGTTGTAATGCGTTCCGATTTGCTTGCAGCAATTACCGAAACAAAAAAAACAGTTGCCGTAAGCGGAACTTCAGGAAAATCGACTGTATCGGCAATGATATATCATATTATGAATTTTGCCGGATACAAACCTTCACTAATTACGGGTGCCGGACTAATTGACATTCAAAAATTCGGAAAAATAGGAAATGCCGTTGCCGGAAAAGGTGAATACCTTATAACGGAAGCTGATGAGTCTGACGGCTCTGTAGTAAAATATAAGCCTTATATCGGTATAATTCTAAATATAGATAAAGACCATAAGGAAGTACCCGAATTAATAAAATTATTCGATATTTTTGCGGACAACTCCGAATTATTGATTGCAAATAATGATAAAACAAAAGGAATATCTGTTAATAAAAAAAATAATTTCGGCTTTTCGAGAAGTTCCGGATTCAGAATAAGCAATTTTAAGCAAATAGGGTTTAAAATTATTTTTACCGTTAACGGAATAGATTTTAAAATACCCCAAATAGGAAAGCATAATGCCGAAAATGCAGCGGCGGCAGTTGCAGCCTGTTCTCTGTCCGGTATTTCGATTGAGACTTCCGCCGATGCTCTTAAATCTTATGAGGGTATTTTCAGGAGGCATCAAATTATTGAAAATAAGAATGGTATAACATTAATTGATGATTACGCTCATAATCCGGCAAAGTTGTCGGCATCAATCAAAGCATGTCAATTCCGAACTTCGCGTTTGATAGTTTGGTTTCAGCCTCATGGCTTTAAGCCTGTTAAGTTTTTGAGAAATGAGTTTGTTAAAGAAATTTCGGAAGCATTAAGAGATCAAGATGAGATATGGATGTCGGAAATATATTATGCCGGCGGAACAACTGACAGAAATATTTCTGCAGACGAATTGATTCAGGATATCAGAAAAAAAGGTAAAAAAGCATTCTTTGTTAAAGACAGAAAAATGTTTCCTTACAAAATAAAAGATGAACTGAAATTAGGAGACGTAATTCTTCTTACCGGAGCCAGAGATCCGTCATTAAAAGATTTTGCAGAGTATGTAAAAGAAAAATTTTTTTAATGATAAATCAGGAAAAAATCAAAAACAGTAAAGGAATAATAATTCCGAGAGCTATGTAAATACCGCCTCTTCCCCAAGCTCCTTTTTTGCCTTTTACCATAAATAGTGATGTCAGAGCAAGCAATATAAGTGCTCCTGCAAAAATATCCGAAAACCAAGTCCACCATTTATTAGGATTGTAATGAAGAAAATTTACTTCATAAAAAACAGGTCTTTTTTTCATAAATTCAGCAACTGTTTCTCCTGTTAAAACATTAACCGTTACCGAAGAACGCCCTTCAAGATAAATTCTTAAAATCTTTCCGTTTTCAATAAAATTATGACTTTTATATTCATATTTTGAATCTAAATTGTTTAATAATGTCAGTATCTTAGTCTTAATATTATCTTTTGATGCAAAATTCTCGTTTGTTTTAATTTTTTTTATTGTTACGATGTAGTTAGGATTCCAGTCTTTTATATGATTTACGGCAATACCTGATATTGCATAAATCAAAGTTGCTCCTATGAAAAAAAAACCTATATCGCGATGCAGAATTCTGCTCCATTTTCTTAACTGTTTCATTTTATTATAACTGTTTTAATAATCCGAAAAATAAAAACTTTCCGAGCAAATATTTATGCCCGAAAAGTTTAAATACTAAATCTTATAACTGTTTTTACTTCTCTTCTTCTAAAGAAATAAATTTGAGAGAATAATTTGAAAAATGATCAACACCGGATTTTTTTAATGAATCCTGCATCATATTGATATATTCGGTAATTCTTGCCAGTTTTTCTTTGTCAGCTTCGCTGCCGCCTCCGTAACTTCCTTGGTCGTGTTTAAGCTTTTCCGCTAAATATGCAGAATCTATTCTTTCTTCTTCAACAATACCGATAACGGTTGCTTTGCTTCCTGATAATGATTCGTCAAATCTTTCATCTCCTAAAACATGAATGTCTTTGTCTCCGTCAACAAGCAAAAGCTTTTTTCCTCCGTGCTTGCATATGTGGTCAATAATTCCGCTTATTTTAATCTCTTTTCCTACATAATTTGCTGCCAGAGAATCAAATTCCGCTAAACTGACAACAGGAAGCTCGGTGCTTGTTATTTCTGTTGTATCACTTTGATTATTAGTGTTATCAGAGTCTTCGTTGCAAGACATTATAAATAACACGGCAATAAATGCAAATAAAATTCTTTTAATCATAATAAATATTTTTTTGGGTTTAAACGCACATAGATAAATATTATTTTATAAAAAAACAAATGTATTATAACAAAATTTTATACATAACTCTATTAAAAAAATCGAATATTTATTTTGGTCGTATTTTTAAAATTTTCAGAATACTTTTATTTTTTAGTAATTTAAAAAAGGTTAATTTTAGACCGTTTTTTTTATTCTAAATTTTATATTTTATGTTTCATTCTAAAATAACAGGAGTAGGGCATTATGTTCCCGATAATATTGTAACAAATTTTGATTTAGAAAAATTAATGGATACTTCGGATGAATGGATTCAGGAGCGAACGGGTATAAAAGAAAGGCATTTTTATACTCCGCCGGAAAAAGGTTCTACTGCAAAAATGGCATATAAAGCCTCATTAGTTGCTATGAAAAGAGCAAATATTACATCCGATGATATTGATGCGATAGTTTTTGCAACATTAAGCCCCGATTTTTATTTTCCGGGAAGCGGGGTTCTGCTTCAGCATATGCTCGGTATGGGAACAAAACCGGCAATAGACGTAAGAGCTCAATGTTCCGGTTTTATATATGCTTTATCAATTGCCGATCAATTTATTAAAACAGGAATGTATAAGCGAATACTGGTAATCGGTTCAGAAACACAAAGCATTGCGTTAGATTTAACAACTCGCGGCAGAGGAATGGGAGTATTGTTCGGAGACGGCGGCGGAGCAGCTGTTTTAGAAGCAACAGAGGAAGAAGGCAAAGGAATTTTGTCGACTCATTTACATTCTCAGGGTGAGTTTGCGGACGTATTATGTATAAGAGAACCGGGCACCAATGATAAAGGGCATTCGGTATATGAAAATCAATATCTTGAATTTGATAAAATAAGTCCTCAGATGGACGGACAACTTGTATTTAAAAATGCCGTAAAACGTATGCCTGAAGTTACAAATGAGGCTTTGAAAGCAAATAATCTTACAACTGCCGACATTGACATGTTTTTACCGCATCAGGCAAACCTCAGAATTTCTCAGATGGTTCAGAAATTTTTACGTTTGCCGGATGATAAAGTTTATAATAATATCCAAAAATACGGAAATACTACCGCTGCTACCATACCTATTTTATTAAGCGAACTTTGGGAGCAAGGCAGAATAAAAGACGGGCAACTTTTTGCTTTGGCTGCATTCGGCAGCGGATTTACATGGGCTTCGGCTCTTATACGCTGGTAGTGTATTTTAATAAAAATCAGTGAATTTCATAATATTTAATTTAAAATGAAATATGCAGAAATAGAAAGTCGGACAGAATTAAAAAGCTTATTCCGAAAACACGGAGGCATAATTGATAAAGTTGCTTTTCAAGATGTTGATTTAACAGAATTTGAAGAAGAGATTTCTCGTTTTTATTTCAGCAACTGTTTGTTTCTCGGCTGTAAAATGACCGAAAAAATTAAACAACATACAGAAAAAGAAAACTATATTTTTCCGAAATTAGATGTTCCGTATAATATTTATATGAATCGTTTGTATGATAAAGATGACCTTTACGGGAAATATGAACTCGGCAAACCGGAAACTTACGAAAAAACTTTCGATAAAATTGTTTACAATCATTTCATTCAAACGGGAAAAGAAGCCGACAGCATAAAAGAAACACTTGCTCGTCGCTTACACGACCACTCGATTACTGATGCTTTATATGATTTTTTAAGCAATTATGATGAAAAAAAGGTTGTTGCGATTATGGGCGGACACAGCCTTGCTCGTAATACCGATGATTATAAGCAAGTTGCAAAACTATCGAAAGAGCTTACGGAAGACGGTTACTTAATGGTTTCAGGCGGCGGACCC
>JALSMF010000315.1 GCA_026987795.1 Bacteroidales bacterium | reverse complement strand
GTTGATTGCCCCATACAAAAATGAAAAAGACGGTAAAATTTTATACCTGTCCTCTGTTGACGAGACTGTTATCCAAAATAATAAAGAGTTTCGTTTAGGAATACACGAATATGATAACGGTATTTTTTTTCCGCACGGACACAGGTATATAACAAAGTTTGACACTGAAACAATTCCTTTAAAAATATACAGAGTCGGCGGAGTTATTTTAAAAAAAGAAGTTTTACTTTCAAGTAAAGAGCACCAGATTCTTATACGCTATACAATTTTAGATGCACATTCCGCAACAATTTTAAGACTTCAACCTTTAACCGCATTCAGAAATATTCATGAATTGAGCAGGGAAAATCTTTACGTAAACACTAAAAAAGAAAAAATTCAGAACGGAATAAAAGTAAAAATGTATGAAGCCTTTCCGTTCCTTCATATGCAAACATCAAAAAAAACTAAATTCATAACCGCACCGGACTGGAACAGAAATATTATTTACAGGGAAGAGCGTTGCAGAGGGTATGAATTTAAAGAAGATTTATTTACATACGGATATTTTGAACTCAATGTAAAAAAAGGAGATAAAATCATTTTTTCTGCAAGTTTAAAAGAGCATAGAACAAACAAATTAAACGTGCTTTTTAATTCAGAATTAAAAAAACGTACTCCAAGAGACAGTTTTGAACATAACCTGAAAAATGCTGCCGAGCAGTTTTTTATTTATGAAAATAATAACGAAATAAAAATACTTGCCGGTTTTCCGTGGTATCAGCCTCAAATCAGAGAAACACTTCTGTCGTTAACAGGGCTTACTCTGCCGCATAATGTTAAGACTTTTCAAAAAATATTTGATACCGTTTTGACTTTATTCTTTAAAGAAAAGGAAGATAATATATCTGCGGACATACCTTTATTAATCTTAAGAGTATTGCAAGAGTATACCGCATTTGCCGACAATTGTGAATATGTTTGGAAAAAATACAGAAATAAGATATTAAAAATATTGAGGAATATTAAAGCCGGCAAATACAATACTTTTGTCCATGATAACGGACTTTTATATATTCCCGAAAATAAGCCTTGTGTTACTTGGATGAATGAATTTTCTGAAGGAAAACCTGTAACCCCGAGAACAGGTTTTGTTGCGGAAATTAATGCTCTTTGGTATAATGCCCTTATGTTCCTGTATGCTTTAGCCGAAATTAACAGCAGTAAAACTCTGCAAAAAGAAATTGAAAATTTACCTGACAAAGTCAAACATTTTTTTAATGAAATTTTTATTAACGAAGATGAAAAATTTTTATACGATTTCGTAAATAATAATGAGCGAAACGATGCTGTCAGACCTAACGGAATATTTGCCGTATCATTGCCTTATTCACCGGTTTCGGACAGTTATAAGAAACGAATATTAAAAAAAATAAGAAAGCACCTGCTGACAAAAAAAGGATTGCGAACATTAAGCCCGAAACATCATTTATATAAAGGAAAATATTTCGGTAACGAAAATATGCGAAATGCGGCAAGGCATCAAGGAACAGTTCATCCGTGGCTTATTGCCGAGTATTGCAGTGCTCTTTATAACTTATACAAAGAAAACAGTATTGAAGAAATTAAAGAGATATTTTACGGTTTTGAAGAAGAAACAAGCAGGCACGGTATAGGCAGTATTTCCGAATTATTTGACGGAAACCCGCCGTATAACCCTAACGGAGCCGTTTCATACGCTCCGAGTGTTGCTGCATTGCTGAAAATAAAAATGATTATTGACACTTTTGAAAAGTAAGATAATATGAAAGTACTAATGTTCGGATGGGAATTCCCGCCGCATATTTCAGGAGGTTTAG
>JALSMF010000314.1 GCA_026987795.1 Bacteroidales bacterium | reverse complement strand
GAATTGCTTGCTGTTTGCTTAAGGTATATGAAAGACAGAGCAAAAGCCGAAGATGTAATGCAAGATGCCTTTGTAACAATCTTTTCAAAAATTAAACAATACGAAGGGAAAGGCTCTTTTGAAGGTTGGATGAAAAAAATTACACTGAATACGGCACTGACCCAACTCAGGAAAGATAAAAAAGAAATAATTTCTGACAATTTTGATTTATATGAGGGAGAGGAAAAAATAAAAGAAGAAAAAGAATTTAACCCGAAAGATATTCAATCGATTATAGAAAAAGCAAAATTTAAACAGTTTGAAATAATTGACATACTGAACGAATTGCCCGACGGTTTCAGAACAGTCTTTAATCTTTACGTCATTGAAGGAATGAAACACAAAGAAATTGCCGAAGAACTCGGAATATCCGTAGGAACGTCAAAATCTCAATTAATGAGGGCAAGAACAAAGCTGAAAAAAATATTATACAAAAAAGCATTGATAAAACTGAAAAAATAATAATAAAAGCAAGATGACAGAAGGAGATTTTAATATTACGGACAAACTTGTCAAAGAAGCAGTAAAAGATTACAAAGTAACTCCGCATACAAGCTGGAGGCAAATGAAAGAAAAACTTTCTTTACACGGAATTGAAAGCCGTAAAGAAACAACTTTTTCAAAAATAAAATCAAAATTAATATTAGGAGCAGCAACTGCAACTGTATTAACATCCGCAATATATTTTTCAGTCGATAAAAATTCAGAAAATAAAACAGCTGAGAAAAGCAGAGAAATACAAAAAACCGAAGTAGTTCAAGCTAAAAAATCATCTTCTTCTCATAAGAAGCAAAATAATAATCCGCAAAACAAAAATATTAATAAAAACGAAACCGTAAAAATCAGAGTTGAAGTGCCGGTTCACAAGCAAATTATAATAAAAAAACAAATAATCCTGAAAGACAGCATTGCCGATAACTAAAACTTTTAATATCTTTGATAATTGAAAGTTGATATAATATGGCACGCCCAAATAACAACAAACCCGGCAAGAAAAATAAACATCTCGTAATAAGCGGCATTTTTCGCGTTTTTATTTTTGCAGGTCTTGTAAGTTCCGTATTTATATTAAGCAGTTTTAAAAAAAATACCGACAACAAAACCACCGCTCCTCCCGACACAAAAGACACTATATATATCTATGACACAGTTGTTTATTACGACACAACTTTCGTTTACGATACAATATATTATCCGGAAAATAAAATACAAAAAGACACTTTGATGTATAAATTTTCCGGCAAATTAAGATACGGAAATATTATGATGCAAGACTCTGATATTATCGTAATAAAAAAAATAAAACAAAATAAGCGAAAAAGATTGCAACTGCTTTCATTAGATTTCTTATTATCGCCCCTGTATTCTTTCCAAACCTTCAAGTCCGATTTTTTATACACCGAAATTGCAAAAAAAAACAATAATTCCGTAAATCCTTCACTCGGAAACAGCTTCGCACTAAACATAAACTATCACCGCCACTACTCAACCCTTACATCCGGAATTAATTTCACCTCCTTAAGTTCCGGTTTTTCAACGATTTCAGCAAAATACCAAATAGATACCTTGCTGAAAATGAAATTAACTCCCGTTATCGAAATGAAAATAGACTCCGTGCAATTCATTAACATAGACACGCTTATAGCAACAGGAGATACTGTATATTATTACATTACTGACACAACATACAACACATCAATAGACACAAGCTTTGTGCAGACACCCGATACCGTAACGGCATATTACAACAACCGCAGTAAAAACATATATACTTATA
>JALSMF010000313.1 GCA_026987795.1 Bacteroidales bacterium | reverse complement strand
AAATTCCTCTTATTTACAGCCGTAATTTCTATCTTCCAAACATTAATTTAAACCCCGAGATAGGAATTATTACAAGTTTTTTTGTAAATTCCGAAGGAAAAATTGTATCTTTGACTGATATATTTCAAACTGATAATTTGAAAGAGAAACCGAAATTTGCGACAGTTAACCTGTCGTTGTATATGGGGCTAAAGACAAATTACCGTCTCGGCAACAAAACAGAGTTTATTACATCGGTTTATTTCAGACGAAACATAAGTTCTGTTTTTAAAGATTACCCTATAATCTCAAGACTCAACTCTTTCGGTATCAGTTTCGGTTTAAGATATAAAATTTTAATCTGATTATGACAAAACACCGCTTTATATTATCTTTTTTATGTGCTGTTTGTCTCAGTTTTTTTGCATCGGCACAAACAACAGATACTTTATATAAAAGTGCAAACAATTTGTCAGGAAAAATTTACGCAGGTATAAACCCTCTTCCTGAAGGCAACATCTACCTCCTGAGAAAAAATAAATCAGGCAATTACATTCTTGAAAATAACCCGGTAACAAACGGAAATTTTCATTTTAAAAGTATTCCTTCAAAAGAGCATCTGATATTTGTAATTCCGGAATTTAATTACGACTTTTTATATTTTCCGAAATACATTCCTACATATTTCGGAAATTCTTACTCTTGGGAAAAAGCACAAACTTGGAATACCGATAAAACCAACTTCAAAATAAATTACTCATTATTGTCATTTTCCGACCCGTTTTACGGAAATAAAAAAATATCGGGAAAAATTGTTTATTCTGAAACATATAAAGAGCTGCCCGATTTACCGGTTACAATTATTCTGCTTAATGAATCTTTTATTCCTATGGATTTCAGAACTGCAGATGAACATACCGGTAATTTTTCGTTCAATTACCTGCCTGAAGGAACATATTACCTCCACCCGGAAATACCCGGTCTTAAATCTTACGATATAAAAGTTATTGTCGGCAATGAAGCAAAAAGCGGATTGAACAATATAAATTTTAAAGCAGACGCAAAAAACATAAAACCGGAAATAAACACAGACAAATTAACACCTGTTGTATCAACAAACTTCCTGAAAGTATATCTTAACAATGAAATAAACTATCCCGTTGTTTGCGAGTTAATTGATTTATCCGGAAAATCAGCGATAAAAAAAATTTACAACTCGGAAAATATAAGCATAAATACAGCCGGACTGGCTGCGGGTATCTATATTTTAAAAATAAAAACTTACGATAATTCTCCCGTAAGAACAGCTAAAGTTTTCATAAGAAATTATTAAATAATAAAACAAGAAAAATGAAAAAAAATATATTAATAACTGTTTTGTTTATTTTAACAACTGCAGCATATACAAACGGACAAAATCTTGTTGATATAAGCAATACATCAACTTGCGAACAAGCATTTGACCTCTCTCGTTTTCACGTTTTCGGTCCTACAACGGCTCCTGCCGAAATAGGACAGGCTGCTAATGATTTTACACTGCCTAAACACCCTACATGGTATAAATTTAAAGTCCAAAAAAACGGCATTTTGCTGTTCGACATAATACCGCTTAACTCAAAAGACAATTACGACTTTATGCTTTTCAAAAGCGAAAATGACTTTTGCAAAAAATATAATGAAGGAAAAATAAAGCCTGTTCGCTCAAATTTCAATCCGCCGGCTAACGATAAAGGCATAACAGGCTTATCATACGCCGGAGATGAGCCCGATTTTGAAAAAGGAGTTCCTGTAAGTAAAGGAGATGAATTTTATCTGGCTCTTAATAATGTTTACGGAAACGGAAAAGGTCATACAATTCTGTTTAAAGAACTTAAAACAATAAAAATTACGGGTAAAATTACCGATTCAAAAAACGGAAAGCCTTTAAAAGCCGAAATACACTGGCGAAATTTAAGAAATAATAATCTTTTCGTTTCTTCTCAAACAGAAAAAAAAGGTTTTTACGAAATGGAAATACTTTTAAACTCTCAGGAAAATGTATTCCCGAAATATGAACTCTGCGTTTATGCAGATAAATATTTTCCGTCTTTTAAAATATTCTCTACTCACGAAGCAAATAATCTGAATAATAAAGAAATTGACTTTGCACTTAACAAAGTTAAGAAAGGACTTAACAATGAAACTCTCGGAGTTATATATTTTAAAGCTAACGATGTAGAAATTGTTCCTAAATCAGAATACGTAAAGAAAATCTTACTTAAATTTATGAAACTTAACCCTAAGGCAAAGATTGTTTTGGAAGGACATACAAACGGTCTTTTTCCCAGCACCGACGTTGACTTCAAATTATCTGCCGACAGAGCGGAAGTCGTAAAAAAATATTTAACTGATAACGGTATTGAGGCATCACGCATAGAAACCGAAGGTTTGGGCAGCAAAAACGAAGTTTACCCGATACCTGAAACTGAAGAAGAAGAAGGCTATAACAGAAGAGTGGAAATAAGAGTGATTGAATTTTAATATTTTCTGATATTAATTACGAAAAGCAGGATTTTTCCTGCTTTTTTTATTTTAATAAACAGAATAATAAAATATGCACTGTTTTTGTTTATATAAAACAAACTTAAACCTATGAAAAAATTAACTCAAATTCTCACAATACTGCTTTTAGCTCTCACAAGCTACGGACAAACGGATACTGTTCCCGTTGTGAACACGGCATTCAAACCTGACGAATACCTTAAATATAAAATAAAATACGGACTTATAAACGGCGGAAATGCAGAAATGAAAATAGAACTTGAACAAGTAGGATATGATTGGTATTATCGCGTAAAAGCCGTTGCTCAAACATCCGGCGTTGTCAGTAAATTCGCACGAGTTTACGACAGATACGAAAGCTACATACAACTCAGTGACGGAATGCCTTTAATGGCAATTCGAGACATAAACGAAAATAATTACAGACGATACAACGAAGTAATTTTTGTGCATGACGAAAACAAAATAATCAGCCTTAAATCAGGAGAACATAAAGTTCCGCCCGGTACGTTAGACGTTCTTTCGGCTTTTTACTATGCAAGAAGAATGATATTCAATAAAGAGCTGAAAAAAAATGAAGTAATAAACCTGACATCTTGGTTTGACGAAAAACTTTACGTAATAAAAGTCAAATATAAAAAAACCGAAAAAATAAAAACCAAGTTCGGTAAATTGAAATGTCTGAAATTTGTTCCGGTTCTCGGCAAAGAAACTCCTTTTAAAAAAGAAGAAGATATGCAGGTATGGTTCTCTGACGACGGCAACTTTATTCCCGTAAAAATAAGAATGAAAGCAGGTATAAGCACGGTAAAATGCGACCTTACAGAATACGACGGGCTTAAAAATCCGCTCGGTAAGCCTTTTACCCGCTGATTTTCTCTAAAAATATGAGAACACTCTTTTTATTATTAAAACTCTTAAGTTCTAAATTATTTTCGGCAAAATTTACAATATTAAAATAGAAATCGTCTTTATCCGTAAGAATACTTTTACCGTTGTCAGAAAACCTCCAAGTTCCGTTTCGTTTTTTCCCGACTATCGATAACTCGTATGTTTTGTCAGCTTTAAAGTTAATATAAGACCCCTCAAGCAAACTCTCCATAATCTTTAAATAAGCCTCATCGCCTTGTTTTTCCGGTTCCGTTTTAATCATTTTCACGGCATACTTCCCGACTAACTGCTTTTCAAGTTTCTTTGTCATTGAGCATGAAAACAAAAACAACATACTTAAAGACAAAAAAATAATATTTCTAAACTTCATATTATTAAATTTTATCCGATAAAAAAACAAATGTAACAATAAAATTTGTAAATACCGGTTGATTATAGTAACTTTAACATCAAAATTAAATATTAAAAAATGGCTTGGAATTTTTTTCAAAAAAGCAAAGAAAGGCTGCACAACCCGGAAATAAAGGGTGCTTCAGAACTTGAAACAAAAATAAATACAGAACTCAAAAATGCCGAAGACGATAAAAATGCGGCAATAAGAGAGATTGAAAAGATAAAAGAATGGGCGGCAGAAGCAATTATTGAAACATATGCGGATGTCTTTCCTAACGGAAATTTAACCTATTACAGGGAAAAATATAAAGAAGATGCCCTTGAAAAATACGAGCAAATAAAAGCGGATAATGCCGAAAAAATCGGTGCCGAAAAAGCAGAAAAATGCGATAAAATAGTAAAAGCATATATGACTCAAATAAAATTACGGGAATCAAAACTTGTGCTTTACGACAAATTATCGGCTAAATACCGGGAAATTAAAGAAAAACTGCAAAAAACAAAAATACAACAAGAAGAAAAAAGCAAACTAAGCAAACACGAAGCCCGATTAAAACAACTTGACGGTGAAAATGCCGACACAGATTATTTTAACGCAGTATCGGACACAGCAAAATTAGAAGAACTCAAATCAGAATTTGAGCACAAAATTGAATATACAAAGCAGCTGAATATCCTGCAGGAAAAATATAAAAAAGAAGACAACGTTGAAGATTATAATATGTCTCTGGCATTTAAAGACGAGATTGATAAAATGATTAATGACCTTGAATAAAATTAATATCAATAAAACTTGCCTGAAAGGAACAATTATTTTGTTCCTTTTTTTGCTTTCCGCAGCAGTTTCAAAGGCACAAAAAATAACGCTTAAAATAATATCCGAAAACCCGAATTTTGCAGAGCTTATAAACAAAAAAAAATACACCGAAACTTTCTCCGACACAACAACACTTTTAATGTACTTAGAGAAAATAAAATCCGAAATGTTATACAAAGGATACATCTCGGCATCTTTCGACAGTCTCATTTATGATTCCGGCAAGGTGTCGGCATATTTATTTACAGGCAAAAAATACGTAATAAAATCGCTTATATTCAAAAATACAGACAATTACGTAACAGGAAAAATTCAGTCAAATAATTTAAATCCTGTCAAACTTCCCGAGTTATACGAAAAAATAATTTCAGAATACGAAAATAAAGGTTATCCGTTCGTTACTCTGATTCCGGAAAAAGTCGCATTTAACGAAGCCGATATAAACATCGTTCTGAACACCAAAAAAAATACGAAAATTCAGATTAATAAAATCATAATAAAAGGGCAACCTAAAATATCAAAAAATTTTATAACACGATATCTTTCTCTGTATGAAGGCGATACATATAACGAAGAGATAATCAGCAATATAAGTTCAAAAATTGAAAATCTAAATTTCATAAGTGAAATAAAACCGCCGGAAGTTGATTTTTTTGACAATAAAGCCGATATATATTTATACCTGAAAAGAAAAAAAGCAAATACCGTAAACGGCGTTGCGGGCTTTATTCCTGATAAAAATAATGACAATAAATTAACCTTTACGGGAAACCTTGATTTAATTTTTTTAAACAATTTCGAGAAAGGCGAAAAACTTTTCTTTAAATGGAGCAAAACCGCCGAACTTTCGCAAAAATTAAATGTCGGCACTAATATTCCTTACGTTTTTAAAAGCCCTTTCGGAATTTTATCACAATTTTCTCTCGACAAAAGAGATACAAGCTTTATGAAAATAAACGGATTTTTCGGAATTGATTTTACTGCAAAAAACAATGATAAAATTTCTGTTTTCGTTCGTAAAAAACAATCATTATTGCTTTCTTCTCAAAATATCGACACTTCTGTCTATAAAAATACAAAAGTTCTGCTATTCGGAGTATCATATTTTACGCAAAATTTAAATTACGAAATTAACCCCTCAAAAGGCTTTTTGTTTGATGCCGGATTTTCAACGGGTAAAAGAACAGTATCCGATAAAAAAACAACATACAGCGAAACAAATATACTTGCAGAATATTATACTCCGATATTCTCCGGTTTTGTTTTAAAATTAGCATCCGACAATAAATATTCTTTTCCGGATAATAATTTATACGAAAACGAACTTTTTGACCTCGGAGGTTTTTCTTCTCTTAAGGGTTTTGACGAGAATTTTTTCAGAACTTCGGGATATTCGCTTATTACATTAGAGGCACGCTACCTGTATGAAAAAAATTCAAATGCTTTTGTGTTTTTCAATATTGCAGGTTTCAAAAATAACGGCAATCCGGAAATCGGATATTCAACACCTTACGGCTTCGGAGCAGGAACTAATTTAAGCACAAAAGCCGGCATTTTTTCAATATCTTACGCTTTGGGAACTTTACCCGGCAACCCCTTACAAATTTCAGCTTCAAAAATTCACATCGGTTACGTTAACAGGTTTTAAGTAAATCAGCATATTTTATCGGCACATCGTTCTCCGTCAACGGCAGCAGAAATTATTCCGCCTGCATAACCGGCACCTTCGCCGCAGGGATAAAAATTTTTAATTTGAGGATGCTGCAGAGTTTCTTTATCTCTCGGTATCCTCACGGGAGAAGACGTTCTGCTTTCAACACCTAATATTACGGCTTCATTTGTCAAAAAACCTCTCATTTTTTTCCCGAAAACTTTAAAACCCTCACGTAAGCGGCTACCTATATGCTCTGGCAGCCAAAAATGCAAAGGCGATGATATAATTCCGGGATAATAAGACGTTTCGGGCAAATATGCCGACACTTTACCGTTTACAAAATCGTGTAGTCGTTGTGCAGGAGCCGCAAGTCCTCTGCCTCCGTTTTGATATGCAAGTTTTTCTGCACTTTCCTGAAATTTTAGTCCGGCAAGCACTCCGTATTTCTCCCTGTCGGGAAAATCTTCTTTCCGTATTTCGACAACCATCCCTGAGTTTGCAAATTTTGAATTTCTGCCGGAAGGCGACATTCCGTTAACAACAATTTCTTCGGCTCCGGTAACGGCAGGAACTATAAAACCGCCCGGACACATACAAAACGAATAAACACCCCTGCCGCGAACCTGTGCAACCAAACTGTATGCAGCTGCAGGCAAATAATCACTTCGTATTTTACAACTGTATTGTATGCTGTCGATTAAATTTTGCGGATGTTCAACACGTACACCTATAGCGAAAGATTTTTCTTCAAGCAAGATATTTTTTTTATACAGCAACTCATAAATATCTCTTGCAGAATGCCCTGTTGCCAGAATTACGGCTTTACCGTAAATTTTTTCTCCGTTTTGCGTAACAACTCCTTTTATTTTATCATTTTCAATAATAAAATCGTCAATGCGCGTATTGAAAAATATTTCACCTCCGGCGTCCTTAATTGTTTCTCTTATTTTTATAATTATTCCGGGCAGTTTATTTGATCCTATATGCGGATGTGCATCTGACATTATATTTTCCGGGGCACCGTGAATCTGCAAAATATTTAGTATCCGATTTACGTCTCCCCTCTTTTTTGACCTTGTGTAAAGTTTTCCGTCAGAAAAAGTTCCTGCACCGCCTTCTCCGAAACAATAATTGGAATCAGCATTTACATATTTGTTGGTGTTTAATGCCTGAATATCTTTTTTACGCTCTTTAATCTCTTTTCCTCTTTCAAATATCAGAGGCTTAAATCCTTTTTCTATTAGTTTTAACGCAGCAAATAAGCCTGCCGGTCCGGAACCGACTATTATAATCTCCTGTTTTCCGGATACATTTTGCAAATTAAGCCTGAATACTTCTTTTTTTGCCGGCTCTCCCCACCAAATTTTCATTTGCATATTTACTTTTATAAATTTTTTGCGTGCATCAATTGATTTTCGCAAAATTTCAATACCGGTTATCTCTTTTTCATTAATTTTAAGATATTCGGCAGCATCTTTTTTGTAATATTTCTCCGCAGAAGCTCTTTTCGGCGACAGCGACAGGTTTATGGTTTTTTGCATAATTTTAAAATAAAAAACCCTCAAAGTTAAAAAACTGTGAAGGTTTTCATTGCTTTTAGTATATTTTTTATTCGAAATGAAATGAAAGCATAAATATCTTTGATTTCAAATATTTCATTGCTCCCGTATATTCGGTATTATCAGGAACAGCCATATTGTTAAGTCCTATTCCCATTTTCAATTCGGGCGAAAACTTAAAATAAGGCAGGTAAAAGTCTATTCCGGCTCCTATTTCTCCGTAAACATCGGGCTGTTCAAGTCGTATCATAGGCATAGCCTCTTCCGGAATTTTTTTCTTTGCCGCTAAATCTAATGTGGGGTCAATACCGGCTATAACATACCACCTGTAATTATTCAGCCTTTCTGCTTTATATTTCAAAAGCAGGGGCATACTTAAAAATGTTGAAGACAATTTCATTACGTGAGTATCAAAATATTCCTCACCGTATTGGTTTTCTTTAAGAACGGTATAATGCAAGTCTCTTTGAATAAATGTAAGATTAAGCAATAGCCGAAGGTCAAAATATTTTCCGAGACGCAGATTTGAAATAGGACCGAGATGGAACCCGGGCTGCTGATAATTTTCAATGCCGTAAACTTCTTTTATCTGTGTTGTGTCAAAAAAATTATCGGAATTGCGAATATAAAAATCAGAAGTGTTTAATCCTACCGTAAAACCGAAATGGATTTTTTTTTGGTCGTAAAATCTTAAATTTCTGACTTTATCAAATTTTTGAGCAGACAAAGCATTATAAAAGAACAGGAATAAGAATAATGTTACGATATATTTTTTCATGTTTTCATGTGAATATTTTATAAACTTAATAATTTATAAAAAATTGTAATTTCAACGATAAATATTAAATGTATCTTACGGGTAAGGTCATTTTTGATTTAGTGCGATTACAGTTTTTTCAATTCCTCTTTTACAAAAGTCATCAACTCCTCTATATATTCTTTGCTGAAATTAAATTCTGTTCCTGCTGTTTTATATATTTCGGGAATAGGTTTAGAGTAACCGAGTTTCAGAGCATTTTCATAATCATCAAGCGCTTTTTGCGGATTTTTTTTAAAATTTCGCCATATTGCAATTGCTCCGAGTTGTGCTATTCCGTATTCTATGTAATAAAACGGTACTTCAAAAATATGCATCTGTTTTTGCCACATTATCGAAAAATAATTTTCGTAATCAGACCAATCCACTATTGAACTTCCGAATTCTTTTGCTGTTTGTATCCATAATTCTTTACGTTCTTCGGGTGTATGCTGCGGTGTAAGATATAAAAGATGCTGAAATTTGTCAATTGTCGCTATCCACGGAAGAACATTTATAATTCCTTCGAGATGAGTTCGTTTTGCTCTTTTTAAGTCGTCTTCGTTATCATAAAAAATATCCCAGTATTCAGATGAGATAAGCTCCATAGACATTGAAGCAAGTTCTGCAACTTCTGAAGGCAGTTCTTTAAAGTCAACAAGTTCAAGATTACTGCTTAGAAAGGAGTGTATTGCATGCCCGCCTTCGTGCATCATAGTTTCTAAATCTCGTTGGTTTCCGGTAGCATTCATAAAAATAAAAGGAATATTACTTTCGTAAAGCGGATAATTGTAGCCTCCGGGGGCTTTTCCTTTTCGGGATTCCAAGTCGAGATAAGAATTTTCTTTCATTATTTTAAGATATTCTCCGTATTGAGGACGAACTTTTGTGAATACTTGTATAGCTTTATCAATTAATTCATTACCGTCATTAAAAGGTTTCAGAGCCGGTTTTAAATCCGGATCTGCGGAGGTGTCGTAAGGCATCAGCCTGTCATAAGCAAATTTTTCTTTTTTTCTTATGTCAATTTCGTTTACAAGAGGTAAAACAGTTTCTTTAACAGAATTATGAAAAGAAATTACATCGTCAACAGAGTAATCAAAACGCTTTAATGCTTTGTGCATATAATCTCGGTAATTATCAAAACCTGCATTTTCGGCAACTTTTTGCCTCTTTTCGATTAGGTCAGACAGTAAATTATTAAGTTTTTCGGCATCTTTTGCTCTTCGCTCATAAATAAGTTCAAACACTGTTTTACGAACTTCTCTGTCCGTGCTTTTAAGAAAATTTCCGGCTTTTTGCAATGTCATTTCTTCACCTTTGTAAGTGATTGTCATAGCACCTGAAATTACGCCGAACTCTCTTTCTTTTTGTTGCAGTTCTGAGAACAGCGGTATATTTTCTTTTCTGAATAATTCTTTTGCTACTTCCACTTTTTTTATTGCCGTATCGTATTTTTCGACATCTAAATCACTCAAAAACGGACTTTCTAATAATTTTTTATCAAAAATGTCAGAATATTCCGAAACTGTCGGCTCAATTTCTTTAACAAAAAAATTAAAATCTTCAGCTAATTTTTCATCTTCTGTATTACAGGTCATTTTAATATACCTCCAAGCCATATCTTCTTCTAAAAAGGCTTCTGTCTCACTTTTGTCAGCCCACCAACTCATTAAACTTTCCGCAGAATCAATTTTTCTGTCTTTTAAGTCATTTAAAAAAGCTAATATGTCTTCCTTATTTTTTATTTTAAAATCTTGAGGTATAAAATTTCTTTTAATTTTCATCGTTCTTATTTAATATTAATTTCACAAAATTAAATAACAAGTTCGGATATAAAAAAGTTTATATTTGCATAGCCGATGTTCTGAACGAACTATTTATAATTAAAGTATGAAGGATTTTTTATTTCTTATTTTTATACTGTACGGATTTTCAGGTTTTTCACAAACGGGGGGAAAAGGTGTTTACGATTTTTTGAATATGACAAACTCTGCTAAAATTGCTGCACTCGGCGGTAAGAATATTTCTGTTTATGATGATGATTTGAATTTTGCAAAAGAAAATCCGGCATTGCTGAATGCCGAAATGAACGATAAATTAGTTATTAATTATGTAAATTATTTTGCCGGAGT
>JALSMF010000312.1 GCA_026987795.1 Bacteroidales bacterium | reverse complement strand
AACTCAACTTCTGTGTGTTGAAATCAAAAAATAAAAAGCCTCACATTTTTGTAAGGCTTTGTTTTAAAGTGAACCCGGAGGGATTCGAACCCCCAACCTCCTGATCCGTAGTCAGGTGCACTATCCAATTATGCTACGGGTCCTTTTATTCGGACTGCAAAATTAATAAAATAATCTCATCACAAAGATTTTTTCAATGTTTTTTAATTATTTATCCTATTTTACGTCATACTTCTTGGCAGTCTCAGAATGCTTTATATTTTTGTAAGCAGTTTTACCGGTTACAGAAAATAAAACAGTCCGGTTTCAAATAAATTTAATGCACAAAATAAAACGATACGCAGGAATAGACATAGGTTCAAACGCAGCACGCTTAATAATAAAAGATGTATTAGCCGGAGAAAGCTACGATAAAGCCGTTCTGAAAAAAAGGCTGTATGTCAGACTCCCCGTAAGACTCGGTGCCGATGTTTTCGAATACGGAAAAATAAGAAAAAAGAAAAAAACCGATTTTTTAAATGCCGTTACCATATATAAAAACCTGTTAGATTTTTACGAAGTAAAAAAAATGAGGGCTTGTGCTACATCAGCCGTAAGAAGTGCCGAAAACGGAAAAGAAATAATTAATGAAATAAAAGAAAAAACAGGTATAAGCATTGAAATTATCGACATCAAAGAAGAGGCAAATATCATCTTTGAAACTAATAAATACCACCTTCCCGAAGACAAAACTTTTTTATCGGCAGATTTAGGAGGCGGCAGTCTGCAACTGACACTTTTTAAAAGCAGTGCCTTGTTTTGGTCAGATTCATACAAAACAGGAACAGTAAGAATGCTCAAAAACAAAGTCAGTAAAAACGAAATAAAACGCTTTGAAAACGACCTGGCTGCCCTTATTAAAAATCATAATGACATAAAACTTATAGGAACAGGCGGAAATATTAACACCGTAAGTAAAGTTTGCAGAAACAAAACTGTTTCTTTAAGAATGCTGAAAAATCTCTATGAAGATTTAATCCCGAAAAATATCGATGAGCGTATGGCAAAATATTTTTTCAGACCCGACCGTGCCGATGTAATTATTCCGGCACTTAAAACCTACATCAGAATATTGGAAATAACCGGAAAAAATGAGATTTATGTACCCAAAACAGGACTTGCCGACGGAATTATCAGGCAACTTTACGAAGATGATTTTTATTAATTATATATAATATTTAAAAAAAATGAAAGAAACGTATAAATGGAAAAAATAAAAAAGAAACCAAGCTTTTCTCAACGAATTTTAGACGGGATAGAACGAACAGGCAACGCATTGCCGCATCCTGCCACATTATTTGCATTATTTGCCCTGGCTGCCTTAGTTTTCTCAGCTGTAGGATATGCTTTAGGATGGGAAGTTATTCATCCCGGCACCAAAGAAGTTGTAAGGTCGGTAAATTTGCTGTCAAAAGACGGTATTCACCGCATTTTACTTGAAATGGTAGATAATTTCACCGGATTTGCTCCTCTCGGAATTGTATTAGTTGCTATGCTCGGAATAGGAATAGCAGAGCACAGCGGATTAATAAATGCATTCATACGTTTGTTGGTATTAAACTCACCTAAGCATCTGCTCACATTTGTGGTTGTTTTTACGGGCGTATTATCAAATACTGCATCAGACATAGGCTACGTCTTACTGATTCCCTTGTCGGGAGTTATATTTATTGCCGTCGGTCGCCACCCGATAGCAGGTATGGCAGCAGCTTTTGCAGGAGTATCCGGAGGTTTCAGTGCTAATTTGATATTAGGAACTATTGACCCTTTACTTGCCGGATTATCGCAGGAAGCTGCTAATATTCTTGACC
>JALSMF010000311.1 GCA_026987795.1 Bacteroidales bacterium | reverse complement strand
CAATTGAAATAAAACGCCTTGCAATATTTTTATTTTTCTTTATATTTAAATCTGCCTTTAATTTTGTGTTTGATATTTTATTGTCTATTTGTGAGTTTAAGCCCGCAACTATCGTATTTAATTTATTTTTATCGGAAAGTATTAATAAGCCTTCAATTTCATCGGAGCACATAAGACAGTCGGCTAAATGCAGCTCTGCTTCTCGAAGTTTTTCATTGCTTAATTTTCCGGAAATATAATCCCTAATCTCATTTTCGGTAAGACAAGATGTGTTGTTGAATATTTTTGAAATTTCCGGTTTCATTTTATTAAGTGCAAAAGTATTAAAAATAAAGTACTTATACCTTGTTTAGTTAAAATATTTTTTAAATTTCTTTTTCCGTTTTGTATATAACTTTTTACTTTTTTTTCAGGATAATTTGTCATTTCTGCAATTTCGGAATATGATTTTCCCTCAAAATAAAATAATTTAATACACTCTTTTTGGTTACTTTTTAGCTGGTTTACGGCATTTTGAACTGTATCTGCTTTTAACTCATTTACTTTATTTTCTTTAAGATGAAGATTAATATCATTTTCCATAAAAATTTCCGTATCTTTTTTCAGCTCTATATCTTTTTTAAGGTCAGACTGCTTTTTTCTGAGATACATGAGGCAATGATTTCTCGTAACCATATAGAGCCAAGACTTAAAAGTTTCTACTTTATGGTTAATCAAGTCATCAAAAAGTTTTTCAAATATCTGCATTAAAGCATCTTTTGCATCATCTTCGTTTTTGAGATATTTTAGAGAAACCAGGAAAACAAATCGGGTGTAACGCTTAAATAATATGCCTACAATCTCTTTATCAAGGTTTTCTTTGTAAAGAGAAACTAATTTATTATCTGATATTTTCGTGTATTTATTCAAATTTTATGCTGAGAAATATATAAGGCAAATTTAGAAAATTTTGTTAAAAACCGAACAATTAATGTATTTTTGTTCAATTATTTATGAATTACAGAATTAAACTTAATGATTAAAAAATATTTATCGCTGGTAAAGTTCAGTCATACAGTTTTTGCAATGCCTTTTGCACTGATTGGTTTTTTTCTTGCTTTAAAAATCTCAAATAAAGAAATATTAAGTTTTTCAAATTTGCAGCTTTTGATGTTGGTAGTTTTGGATATGATTTTTGCAAGGAATGCGGCAATGGGTTTTAACCGTTGGTTAGACAGGCAGATAGACAAAAAAAACCCGAGAACGGCAATTCGTGAAATTCCTTCCGGACAGATAAAATCTGAATATGCTCTTTGGTTTGTTATTATTAACTCTGTATTGTTTTTAGTAACAACTTTTTTTATAAACAATCTTGTTTTTTATTTGGCGCCCGTTGCTTTAGCCGTAATTTTGGGTTACAGTTATACAAAAAGGTTTACGTGGTTTTGCCATTTTATACTCGGGCTGGGCTTGTCGCTTGCTCCGGTAGGTTCGTATCTTGCCGTAACAGGTGAGTTTTCGCTTTTGCCGGTACTTTTTTCTATTACGGTTTTATTTTGGACGGCAGGTTTTGATATTATTTATTCTCTGCAAGATGAAGACTTTGATAAGGAGAATAATTTAAAATCTATTCCGACGCTTCTCGGTAAAAAAAATGCACTTTACCTGTCGAGTTTATCTCATATTATTACCGTTATTTTTATAATATGGGCAGGGATAAGGGGTGCTGAGTTTCTCGGAATTTGGTATTGGGCAGGTGCTTTGTTTTTCGGCTCTTCGCTTTTTTATCAGCACCTGATAGTAAAACCTAACGATTTAAGTAAAGTAAACTTGGCTTTTTTTACTACAAACGGAATTGCAAGCATTGTTTTTGCC
>JALSMF010000310.1 GCA_026987795.1 Bacteroidales bacterium | reverse complement strand
CTCCCGAATTAAAAATTAATTGTTGCCGTTTCAGTAAAATAAGTACTGGTAAAAGGGCTAAATCCAGGCGGAAGAGGATAAAAACGCCCGGTAACAAATCCTTCTATATACCCACCGGTGGGATAGCTAATATCTATATCAGCCTGACTTGCACACAACAGTATGCCGCCCTGGTACATTCCTGGAAGCGGATATCTGTTATATATATTTTCTTCAGACGATTGATAATGGTATTCGGTATGATCACCAAAACTAAAATTCGGGTCGGTATATCCGATATCGTATACAACAGAGTTCCATTCGTCATGCACAAACGTATAATAGCCTCCGTAATACCATGCTTTAACCTTAAGCAAATTACTTGCTGTATTGGATAGTATATTCACCATACCATCTTGAGATATACCATAACATCTGTGTACCTGCTGCGGTTCATAATCCTGAAGGGTTATTTGAGAGTAAGCAGATACTTTTCCCGAAATACTCAAATAAGATAAAAATAATAGTATCAACAATATAACACTAATTTTTTTCATTTTTACCTCCTATTGATTTTAGTTTGTTTTCGAACATTTGCAAACGAAGGCAGGGGGATGTTATATCCGAACCCTTTATTTGCATTAAAGCAAATTTTAAATATAATTCGTTAAGTTGTTTTCACGGCAGTTTGCAGGAATTTTCTTTGCAAACTGCTTTTTCTTTCCTGCTCGGTAAATTTTAGTTTTATGGTTTTCTTTCACCGTTTCTTCTCCCTCCACTGTTGCAAATGATTTTTATATTATACTTCACACATTTTTTACCTTTTTGTTTCCGACTTCAACAATTCTGTTTCCGTTTTTTTGCTCTTCGATTTATTTTCTTTTCCTTTGGCTTTTGAGCATCTTGCTCGCTCTTTTCACTTTTTAATTTCTTTTTTGTTTCTCCTGTATTGGTTGTTTGTTTTCGCATCTTTTTGAGGGAAATTACAGAAGAGGGTTTTGCTGTTAGATTAAGAGTTGAGAAGAATTTTTAGAAGTGCTTTCAGAAGGGTAGAGAGTATTTGGTATGTAGAACAAATCAACGTAGAATTGCTTTTAGGAGTCGATAAACAGGAGAAAGTTGTAACGAACAAGTATAATGATATGAGATATTTATAATGAACAGATAGAAGCAGGACTATGAAGGGAATATCAGATTTATCTGCAACACCTCTTGTTCGGCTGTTTTCTTTTTAGCTTACCAAACATTCATTTTGCACCGCCTCCTTCGATAAAAAGGTTTATTTTTACTTTTCTTACCGTATTGTAATTAATTTTTTTTTTTTAGTCAAGGGGTTTGAGGGAAATTTTTGAAAAAATTGTAAATTAAGCTTTTAAAATGTTTGAGCTGTCCGTAAATCTGATATTTATTATGATTCCATTGAAAAAAACGTATTGAGGTGTTAATGTTGTATTTTGTTTATCCGCATATCTCAAATAATTTTTAGGTGTAATAAAGGCGGAGGGATCAAACCCCTTCCGCCTTTATCCCTCTTTTATGAAATTTTACCCGATTTCCCTACGCACTTTCAAGTTTTACCATTCAAATTTACAATCCGTGCCAGGTACCGGTTGAAAATAGCAATCCGCTAATCCCACAGCTCAAACGTAACTGGTATCCGCTTCGGTGCCCACTCGTCCGTAACCCATGTAATAAGTATACCGGATTTTACAGGAACAATGGATACGACAACACTTCCCGGCGTATCTATGCTTTTCTTCCACAATGTTTTTCCGTTTTCTCCGTTCAGCGCAATAACAACCCCTGTTCCTTCTTTATCCTGACTGTTTTGATAAATCTCGGTTGCAATGTATAGCACGTCATTTGTTACATAGAAGTT
>JALSMF010000309.1 GCA_026987795.1 Bacteroidales bacterium | reverse complement strand
ATTTTTTTTCCTGATAATTGTTTTACACTGTTTTCTAATAAATCATTCCAAATTTCTTCTGAAATAGGTTTATTGTCGGAAGCCGGTCTATGATCATTCTTCCACCAAATATTTTTTTCGTTTTCTTCTTCCTTTACAATATATTTATCTTTAGGTGAACGACCCGTAAAAATTCCTGTATCTACCGATACAGCACCGAGATTTGTTAAATAGCCTTTTTCATATCCCTCCAATTCAGGATTTAATTCGTGTTCATACAACTCATCATAGGATAAATTGTGGTAAATTTCTTTTACGTCGGTAATTCCGTATTTACTTAAATCTAATTTAGCCATTTTATTTTTAGTTTAGTTTTATTTTTAGAATTACAAATTAATATAATTTTATTTTAAAATTTTCATTATTAAACCTTTTATAAAACACAATTGCATCAATATTTCAATTTATATTTTTAATTTTTATTATTATCAGATTAAAATAATACGGGATATTATTATCTTTGAATGCTGTTTCAGTTTTAATTAACTTATGATAACTGCCGGCTAAGTATATTTTTTTAAATTAATATTTAAAACTCAAAAATGGGAAATCCGTCTTTTTTAAGTTTACCGAAACTATCCTCAACAGAAAAAAAAGAATTTAATAAATATTTCAATGAAAGGTCTTTTATTCTTTTTCGCATTACACTTATTGTAATTTTTATTACAAATTTCTTTTATCTTTATCTGGACTATTTATCTGCCGAAAGTTCCTATATATTATTTTGGTTTTTTCGCTTAATTGACCAGCTTTTTTTTTCTGTTCTTCTAATTTTAAGTTTCAATAAAAAATCAAAGTACCTTATAATTTCGAATTTACAATTCATTGCAAATTCGGTAAGTATAGTTCTGGGGTTATCAATTCTTTTAATGATATATGTTTCAAAGCAGTATGAATTTGCTTATAATACCTATTATATAGGACTACTCATAACTCTTTCCGCTTCTATACCTCTGCGTGTCAGACTAAAACAGTTTATTTACAATGCTTTACTAATTGCAACAATTTATCTCTTAATTGCTTTATTCAAACAAAACTTACTTGAACCTGAAAAAATTAAATTTCTTATAAGCAATCTCTTTTTTTTATTTACTATTATAATTGTTGTTCTGGTAGCAGATTTTCTGTTAGAAATGTACATCAGACAGAACTTTTTACAAACTAAACTCTTAAAAGATCAAAACGAAGAGATAAAACAAAGTAGCGAAGAGATTCAAGCCCAAGCTGATGCTTTGCAAAAAATAAACGAAAAAATTTCAAAATACAATAAACATGTTACAGACAGTATAAATTACGCTAAACGTATTCAGAATGCCGTTTTACCTTCCGAAAAAACTTTATCGCATTTTCTTCCCTCTCATTTTATTTTTTATAAACCGAAAAATATTGTAAGCGGTGATTTTTATTTTTTTAAAAAAATTAACGACCATTATATAATTGCCGTTGCTGATTGTACGGGACACGGTGTTCCCGGTGCTTTTGTAAGTATGCTGGGAATTGCATTTTTAAATGAAATTGTCAGAAAAAAAGAAGTTAATACTGCGGCTCAGATTCTCGAAGACCTGCGACATCAAGTTAAGTCCTCTCTTAATCAAAGCGATTCTGACGAAGAGACCAATGACGGTATGGATATCGCTTTATGCTTAATTGATACAAAAACAAATAATTTGCAATTTGCAGGAGCTTACAGTCCGTTATTTATTATCAGAAATAATGAACTAATTCAAATTAAAGCAACTAAAAACCCTATAGGTTTATTTCAATTTGAAAAAACTTTTGAAAATAATGAATTCAGGTTGAAAAGAAATGATGTTTTATATATGTTTTCAGATGGTTTTACTGACCAATTCAACAGTATTAACAATAAAAAATACGGCATTAAACAATTCAAAAATTTACTCCTGCAAATACATAAAGAAGATATGAAACTTCAAAAAGAAATTTTAGATGAAGCATTTGAAAAATGGAAAGGAAGCAACCGACAAATTGATGATATTTTAATTTTTGGTGTTAAAATATAAATACAATATTCTGTTACGAACCTGTTCTTTAAGTTTTTTTTAAATATTTTTTCAGGTATAAAACATAGTCTTGATATTTTTATACTTTTGCGTAAATTGTAAAATATGAAACCTGAAATAGAATTTAAATCAAAAAAAGAAATAAAACTTTTTCAGGAAAGAAGGCTAAGAGAGTTAATGCAATATCTTGCGAAAAACTCTGATTTCTATCAAAATTTATTCAAAAAGAATAATCTTTCTTTTAATGAAATAAAAACAATTGAGGATTTGCATAAAATTCCGATTACGGAGAAAAGCGATTTACAAAAATACAATGAAGACTTTTTATGCGTCCCTAAGAACAAAATTATTGATTACATAACTACTTCGGGAACTCTCGGCGACCCGGTAACATTTGCCCTGACAGAAAAAGATTTACAACGGCTTGCATACAACGAATGCATATCATTTGCCTGTGCCGACGGAACTTATGAAGATATTTACCAACAAATGGTAACTATCGACAAACGTTTTATGGCAGGTCTGGCATATTATCTCGGAGCAAGAAAATTAGGTGCAGGAATTGTAAGAGTCGGCGGCGGAATTCCGGAATTACAATGGGATACAATAAACAGAATAAAACCTACAGCATTTATTACTGTTCCCTCTTTTTTACTCAAGCTTGCCGATTATGCCGATGAAAATAATATCAACTATAACAATACAAGTGTTAAGAAAGCTGTTTGTATAGGCGAGCCTATAAGAAATGATAATTTTGAACTAAACAAGCTGGGTAAACGTATTTCCGAAAAGTGGAAAAACCTTAAACTTTATTCTGCTTATGCTTCAACAGAAATGGCATCTGCTTTTACCGAATGTTCAGAAGGCAAAGGCGGACATCATCATCCGGAACTTATAATAATTGAATTTCTTGATGAGAATAACAACCCGGTTAAAGAAGGCTTTGCAGGAGAGCTCGTAATCACAACTCTCGGTGTAGAAGGTATGCCTTTGCTGCGTTTCAAAACAGGAGACGTAATGAAACATTATAACGAAAAATGTTTATGCGGCAGAAATACAACCCGATTAGGTCCTGTTTTGGGCAGAAAAAAACAAATGATAAAATATAAGGGAACTACCCTTTACCCGTCATCACTATACGATATTTTAGATGATATTGAAGAAATTGAAAACTATATAGTAGAAGTTTTTACTAACGATATAGGAACAGATGAAATTGTTATATATACGGGCATAAAAAAAATGCTTCCGAAACACGAAAAAATACTGAAAGACCGTTTCAGAGCAAAACTGAGAGTAGCACCGAAAATTGTTTTTGAGGAACCGAGTATAATTGCACAAAAATTGTTTCCCGAAACCGGCAGGAAACCTGTTAAATTTGTTGATAAACGTAAAGGATAAAATTTTAAAAAATGAAGTTTTCGATAGTTCTAATACTTTTAACCGTAATAAATATCCCGGTTTTTTCACAAAAAGAAAGAAAATATATAAGAAGCGGGAATAAAAGTTATGAAAATAAAGACTACGGAAATGCTGAAATAGATTACAAAAAAGCCTTGGCTGTTGACTCAAGCTCTTTTGCTGCAAATTTCAATATTGCAGATGCATATTATAAACAAAATAAATACGAAAATGCCGAAAAACAATTAACAAAACTGACAAATCTTCAGTCCGATAAAGAAAAACTGTCAGAAATATATTATAATCTCGGAAATACACAATTTAAACAAGCTGAGAAATTACTGAAAGAACAAAAAACATCCGATGCAATAAAAAAGTTTACTCAAAGTATTGATTCTTATAAAAATGCCCTGCGAAATAACCCTTCCGACAAAGATGCAAAGTATAATTTGTCTTATACATCAGAAGTTTTGAAGCAGTTAAAAAAGCAACAGCAGCAACAAAACCAAAATAATCAGCAACAGCAAAACAATAATAAAGAAAATAAAAACAAAGGAACCGAAGAAAATAAAAAACGAAACCAAGGACAAAATAATGATGCTGATAATGACGGAATACCTGACAAAACAGAGCAAAATAAAAATCAGCAAAACAAACAGCAAAATCCTGATACCGACAAAGACGGAATACCCGATTATAAAGACACCGATTCGGATAATGACGGAATCCCCGACACATACGAAGCAGGCAAAAATCCCGAATTTCCAAAAGACACTGACAAAGACGGAATACCTGATTACAGAGATACCGACTCTGACAATGACGGAATACCTGACGGAAAAGACCCCGACTCAATGCCCGAAACAATAAAAATGTCAGATGCCGATGCACAAAGATTATTGCAATACATTAAAGAGCAAGAAAAAGAAACACGAAAAAAAATTAACCTCAAAAAAGCCGAAGCAAAAAAAGTAAAAGTTGATAAAGATTGGTAAGAAAGTTGAAAGTAAAAAAGATGAAAAAATTCGTTTTTTAAAAAATTACAAACCAAAAACACAAACGTTATGAAAAACACGGTTACAGCTTTTATAATTTTATTTACGGTTTTTTCATTGAATGCACAAGTTGAAATTAAAACAGAAATATCTAAAGATGCCGTAATGACAGGCGAACCTTTTAAAGCAGAATACAAAATAAACAGTAATTTTCAGAATTTCAACCTTATCGAAACCGATGATTTTGAAATTATTTCAGGACCGTCAACCTCATTTCAGCAAAGTATTAACATGACAAACGGCAAAATAGAAAAAAAAGTCTCGGTTACATATACCTACTTTTTAAAAGCTAAAACACCCGGAAAAATAAATATCCCGACAGCAGAAATCAAAATAAGAAACAAATACTATTATTCAGACCCGAAAGAAATAATAGTAATTGATGCAGAATATCACGACCCGAACGAACACAAAATAAAAGACATTGAAGGAACTTCAAAACTGTAAAACTAACAGGCTAACACACAACACAATATGAACAGACTGATATTATTTGCCGTAATAATACTGCTTTTAGCTCAATGCGGAAATAACGAAACTCAAAACACAAAAAATATTTCAAATAACAGTTCCGTTACCGAACCGGATAACAGTAAAAATAATAATAAGCAAAAAAAAGATATCTCATTTAAAGTAATTTCTGAAAAAATTGTTGAAGCCGGCGAAATATTTCAAGTAAAATATGAAATGAATGTTGAACCGGATAATTTTTCACCGCCTGATTTTAAAAATATTGATGTTATTTCAGGACCCGCCGTCTCTTCTTTTTCTTCAATTCAGATAATAAACGGAAAAAGAAGCCAAAAAATTACAAACTCTTACACTTACAGAGTTTCATGCCCTAAACCCGGCAAATATACCGTAAAACCGGCAGAAATAATCGTTGACGGGCAAAATTACAAATCTGATTCTTTAATAATAAAAGTAACAGGAGAAGAAAAATCAAACAATAACAGTATTGCAAAAAAAATAAACTCAACAGATGATATTTTTATAACGACAGAATACAGCAAAACATCTGTTTACAACGGCGAATATATTACCGTAACAACAAAACTACATACGAAAACCGATTTTCAGAATATATCAGAAATAAAATTTCCTGACTATTCCGGTTTTTGGACAAAACCTCTGCAAGAACCCCGACAACTAAAATTTCATAACGAACTTATCAACGGAAAAAAATACAGCACGGCACTTTTAAAACAAACCCTGCTTTTTGCCGTAAAACCGGGAAAATATACAATTTCACCCTATGTAATCAGCTTACAAATTA
Organism: Bacteroidales bacterium; assembly: GCA_026987795.1. GTDB lineage: Bacteria > Bacteroidota > Bacteroidia > Bacteroidales > JAADGE01 > JAADGE01. The sequence continues at coordinate 7,413 of JALSMF010000309.1, read as the reverse complement.
AGAAGAAAGACGGAAAAGTAAGAGATTTTTTCGGAAACATTGTTAATAACTACAAGCTTGTAAACAAACGATTAGAAACAAAACCGCAAACAATTATCGTAAAACCGCTGCCCGAGCCTGTTCCCGAAAATTTTTCAGGTTTAACCGGAAAAAACATAAGCATAGCAGCCGAAACAGACACACAAAATTTCTCTGCCGATGAAAGTGCATATCTTAAAATTACGATTTCCGGAACAGGAAACCTTTACCTTCTTAATGACCTTAAATTAAAGCTCCCGGAAGAACTCAAACATTTTAAACCCGAAATCGAACTGAAAGATAAATACACAGAATACGGAGAAACAGGAGATAAAATATTCAATTTCATAATTACGGCAGAAAAGCCCGGAAACTATACTATACCGCCGGTTAATTTTGTTTATTTCGATTCTGAAACTCAAAATTACAAAACTGTTTCAACAAAAGAAATTAAGATAAACGTAACAAAAGGAAAAGGATATACAACAAACACCGAAGACAAAAATACATTGATAAACAAGGATATACGCTACATCAAAACTAACACGGAAAGACTCAATAAAAACGACTCAAATCTTGTAGGGTCTCTGTGGTTTTATTTGCTTTATCCGGCTCTGCTGCTTATTCTTATTTTGATAATGTATATCAGAAAAAAACAAGAAAAAGCAAACGCAGACATAAAAACCGTAAAAAAGAAAAAAGCAGGTAAAATATCGCAAAAAAGACTGAAAAATGCTTTAAAACATATGAAAGACAACAATAAAGATGCCTTTTATAAAGAAATTATAAGCTCCCTCTGGGGATATTTATCTGATAAACTTTCGGTAAACGCAGAAGAACTCACAAACGAAAGCATTAATAAAATACTGGCAGACAGAAAGATAAATAAAGAATTAATTTCAAAACTTCTTAATACGATTGAAATTTGCAGATACGCACAATACAGTCCGGCAAGTGAAGAAACGGCACCGGAAATAATTTATAAAAATTCGGAAGAAGTAATTAACGAACTCGAAAAAGTGTTATAAGATTAAAAGCCGAAAACAATGAAAAAAATAACATACATAATAATTTTATTGCTTATAAACACCTTCACGTTTGCCTCAAACAATAAATTTGAACAGGCAAATAAACTATATTCGCAAAATAAATTTGAAGATGCTTTAAAATACTACGAAGAACTTATATCCGAAGGATACTCCTCGCCCGAGCTGTTTTATAATGCGGCAAATACCTGCTACCGACTTAATCTAACGGGAAAAGCAATTTATTATTATGAAAAAGCAAAACTCCTTCGCCCCAACGATGATGACATTAATTACAATCTTGAATTAGCCCGATTAAGAGTAAAAAACCTGCCTCCGGAAGTTCCGAAAATATTCCCCGTAAGAATTTTCAAGAAAGTAGTTTTTTCAATGTCTTATAAATTTTGGGGTGTCGTAAGCTTACTCTTATTCGTTCTGTTTTTGGTATTTACATATCATTATTTTACGGCTGTAAGTTCAAGGCTAAAAAAAATAAGCTTTCTGTCATCAATATTTATATTGTTTTTTTCAATCAACACATTTATTTTTATGCAATATCAACTCAACAGAATAAACAATCACAACAATGCCGTAATAATTAAGCCCGAAATAAATGCAAAGAGCTCGCCGGACGATTCATCCTCCGATTTATTTAAAATTTACGAAGGATATAAAGCCGAAATTGAAACAAAAAGCGACAACTGGTATGAAATAAAACTTACCGACGGCAGAAAAGCATGGGTAAAAAAAGATGACCTTATGATTATGTAAACTCAGCTATGAGCAAATCCGGAAACAAACAAAAAATATACAGGCTTTTTATGGCAACAGGAGGTATTATCCTCATTATTGCCGGCTTTCTTGCAATATTTTCAGAAAATAAAATTACAAGTGATATCGTAATTAAGAATTTTGTTTTTTTTCTTGCAGGAGGTGCATTAATTTACAGCGGACTCAAATGGACGGGAAAAAAATAATTTCCCCGAAAAATGATACCTTTGCATCTTAAATTATCATTATTGGAAAAAAAATACAAAATAACCGACCGGCTGCCTGCAAGCATAAAAGAAATAAAAGCCCTCGGCTGGAGCGAAATTGACGTTATCTTATTCACCGGCGATGCTTACATTGACCACCCGGCATTCGGTGCTGCCGTAATAGGCAGAGTTTTGCAGAATGCAGGGTTAAGAGTTGCCGTTGTCCCTCAGCCGAATTGGCGTGACGACCTGCGAGACTTTAAAAAATCAGGAAAACCTCGCCTGTTTTTTGCCGTTACATCCGGCAATATGGACAGTATGGTTAACCATTATACCGCTAACAAACGTCGCCGCTCGGACGACGCATACACGCCCGGAGGCAAGCCCGGTTTCAGACCGGATTATGCCGTTACGGTTTACACTCGTATTCTGAAAAAACTGTATCCTGAAACTCCCGTAATTATCGGCGGTATAGAAGCATCTTTAAGGCGTTTTACTCATTACGATTATTGGCAGGATGAACTAAAACCTTCGATTTTAACAGAAAGCGGTGCCGATTTATTGGTTTACGGCAACGGGGAAAAATCAATAACTCAAATAGCAAAGCTTGCAGACAAAGGCGTGCCGGTCAAGAATATGACAAATATAGCTCAAACAGCATATATATCAGACAGTTTTCCGAACTTTAAAGATAAAAAACAATTTATAAATTTATATTCTTACGAAGATTGCCTAAAAGACAAAAAGAAATTTGCCGAAAATTTTAAACACATCGAAACTCAATCTAATCAAATATATGCAAAATATCTCATTCAAAAAACAAAAAATAAATACCTTATAGTAAACCCGCCTCATTCGCACACAAAAGAAAGCGAAATTGACAGTTTTTACAACCTTCCTTACACTCGCCTGCCGCATCCCAAATATAAAAACAAAGGAAAAATACCTGCTTACGAAATGATTAAATTTTCGGTAAATATGCACAGAGGATGTTTCGGGGGATGCAGTTTTTGCACAATATCGGCACATCAGGGCAAATTCGTAATAAGCCGCTCGGCAAAATCAATATTAAAAGAGATTAATGAAATAGCAGATATGCCCGATTTTAAGGGAACAATAACAGATTTGGGAGGTCCGTCGGCAAATATGTATAAAATGCAGGGTTATGATTTGTCAATTTGCGAAAAATGTAAGCGTCCTTCCTGCATATATCCGGATATTTGTTTTAATCTTAATACAGACCATAACCCTCTGACGGAAATTTATATAAAGGCAAGAAAACATCCTAAAATAAAACACGCTTTTACAGGCAGCGGAATACGTTACGATTTACTTTTCGACAAAAACGGAAAAATAACCGGAGATAAAGACAGATATGCAAAAGAACTTATAAAATATCACGTATCGGGAAGGTTAAAAGTTGCTCCTGAACATACCGAGAGTAATGTTCTGAAAATTATGAGAAAACCTTCTTTCGATTTATTCCGTAAGTTTAAAAAATATTTTGATGAAATAAATAAGAAGGAAAATATGAAACAGCAAATTATTCCTTATTTTATTTCAAGCCATCCGGGAAGCAGAGACGAAGATATGGCGGAACTTGCCGTAAAAACAAAAAAACTGGATTTTAAACTTGAGCAGGTTCAGGATTTAACGCCTACACCTATGACTGTTGCCGCTGTTATTTATTATTCCGGTTATCATCCTTATACGCTTAAAAAAGTTTATACGCCGCGAAGCAAAGAACAAAAACTTACACAACGTATGTTTTTCTTTTGGCATAAAAAAGAATACCGACAAAAAATTAAGAATAAGTTACTTAAAATGAACCGGCCGGATTTAATAAAAAGACTGTTTTAGATGTATGTCATATTTTCCCGCTTTCTTCCAAATGTTTTTTAATGAAAGTGTAAGTAAAACCGTTAATTTCAAAAACACCTTTCACAATTTCAACAACAATTCCCGAACGTAAAAGAAAAGCCAGATTATCATAAATTTCAGCATCCGTATTTTCACTTTTCATAAGTTCTTCCAGTCGTTTTTCCGTTAATCGGCGATGCAAAAAGAACTGATATAAAATTTCATCAGCCGTATTACTGAAATAAGAAAGTGATGAGTATTTAACAACGGGAGATTTTATATAGATACTGCCTTCCGAGTAATCATATATATTTGCAACCCAGGAATTTACAGCCACGCCAATATTCCCTTTTGAAGCTTCGGCATAATCATAAAACAGTTTTTCTGTTTCGCCGGGTTTTATTCTGCTTTGGTGTTTATCATTAAAAACATAAGATATTCCGCCCGCCGTATGTCTTTTAATTATTGCCTGCTCTATATCCGCAGCGCTAAACGGCATACAATTAATAATATCCAAAAAATAGTTTTCAAAATCAATTTTTTCGTTTAGTATTTTCAGGGCATAAGAATTAATGTTTACTATAAATATATGTTTTTTGCCGTGCTCCTGAATAATTTTTTTGAGTTTTTCGGTAATAATATTTCCGCTTTCGGTATTTTGCCACCACAGTTCAAAGGCATCGAATAAAATAATACTGCCGGGTTCCAGCTTGTCAAATTTCCGGAATGAAAACCCGTTTATATGAATGGCATTATCAACGACACTGTCAAATTTTCTTACTGATACAGAGCCTTCTATCGGAGGTTTAACAACATACAGGTGCCTGTTTTTAAGATATTTTCCGGCAAAATAATAAGATAAAAACGTTTTTCCCGAAAACGGTTCTCCTGTTATTAATATTCCTCCTTTATATCCTGCTTCGTAGCGTTTCAAGGTTTCTGAAAGTTGCTCAATTTCATTTTTTCTGTTAACAAAAAAATCGTTATTGAAATTTTCTTTTCTTAAAAAGAGCTGTTTGTAATAATACGGTATTTTGTCTGAAATTTCCTTATCGGGAGATAATTTCAACACTAAGTCAAGAGTTCTTTTAACTTTTGAAACCGTTTTTGTGCCGTTGTCATTTTCTTTATTTTTTATCGTTTTTACTGTTTTTTGCTTAAGCTCGTTTATTTTCTTTTTTATATTTGTTATGCCGGTAAATTTTATTTTCGGTCGTTGTTTATGTTCTTTTTTTCTGTTTTCTTTTGCAAAACTTTTAGTGTCGCCCGCATTTTTAATAAGCAAATAGACATTCAAATGATTTGAAACTTCACTGAGTCTTTCATTTACCCTCCTGTGAATATTAACTATTTCGTTCTCGGCTTCTTTTTTTGTTTCTTCTAATTTTTCAATTTGCTTTGATATAAAGTTTACTACCTGCTCGGGAGTATTTTTGTCTTTATCTATAACATTCCCGTCAGTATCAAACAATGTAAATTGTATCAGGCTCAGGACATTGTGAACTGTTTGTTCCGTCGAATGTATTTCTTCGGGCAATGTATCCGTCATTACGGTAAGCGGTTCGTTAAGTTCAGTTTGTATTACAAAATCCAAAAGTGACGGCACCGATACTTCAAGCGTATCAAGCTCTTCAAATTGCCTTTCGGTAATATAATTTAAGGTTTCCTCAGTGAAAAGTTCTATTTTTTCAGGAAATCTGTCAATTAAATAACTGAATTTTTCAAAACCGGATACAAGCAACTCTTTAAGACGATAAGAAATCTCTTTTTTATCGGTTATCTCAGGTAATTCTGTTTTTTTGAATTTTGTATTTTTATCTTTTTTAAATTTGTTTAAGAAATCTTCTAATTCTGATTTCAGGTAATCAATCTTGGAAATTACCGAATTCTTTATCAATTCTTCGGCTGAAACAACGGATTTTCCTATAATTCGATACATTCTGCTTTCAAATTCAAGGAATAAAAGTTCCAAACTCCAGGCATTTAAAAGTATCTGCTCATTACGTTTCCAATACTGCGGCATTTCTGAAAGTTTATTTTTCAGTTTTTCAACATCTTCCTTTCTTTTTATTTTTTTAATAAATCTGTTCGGATGTACCTCACTTATTTGTCGGCTTATCTTATTTATTATCGCAATATTTTTACTGTGAACAAAAGCAAAAATTGATTTTACGGCATCTTTTTTAATTTTATTAATAAAGTCAAGTTCATTTTTAATCTTTTCAATTTCATTTTTTACAATATTTTCATCTAATTTACCTTCTTTACGGAAAGCCTGAAGTTTTAAGATTCCGGCTCTTGTATTTTTTATAAGTTTCTGAAGTTCAACTATAAATTGTATGTGAACCATTCCTGTTTTATTACCGGTTTCATTATATGCTTCAATAATTTCGTAAGGAATATATTGTTTAACTATTTCTTTGTATTTTATTTTATAATCAACCGGCTTTTTATTAATTTTTATTTTAAGTCTGTTCCTTTTTTTAAATGCTCTTAATTTTGCGTTATCGTTTTTGTCAAATTTTAAATCCGACATATCATATTTACAAAAAATATAATCCGGTAAATCATTTATAATACCGTCAACTTTTGTATTTATTTGGCTATAAGTATTTCTGATAAGCTCAAATTGCTCTGGAATAATTTTATTATTATAGTTGCGAACTGATGCCTGAACGGTCTTGAGAAGTTTGTCGAGCCCTACGGTAAGATTTTTTAATGTTTCGGAATCCTGTTTTTTTCCTAAAATTGTTATCCTCTCGTTTATAATATTTTCTGTCTCGTTTGTTATTTCCGTAATAAACCGGTATGAAGGGGCAAAAGCATCGGACAAAAGGTTTCTGTATTTTATGTCGAATATGTCAGTTTTTTCCTTCAGAAGGTCTATATGTTCCGCCAAAACAGGGTTATCAGGTATGTCAAAATTTTCTTCCCCGACTGCTTCTGCCAATACAAATTTCAAATCATCGGTTTTATCAGATAATTTAACGTCAGAAAACCCGAGATTAAGATTTTTAAACTGAGAAGATGCTTTTATTAAGATTACCGTTCCTATATCCTGCATCAATTTGCTCGTATTTTCAACAAACATCTCTTCTTTACCTTCTTGTATGTCCGGCAAGCCCAAAATTATTAAATCCGTATCTAAAGATTCTGTTCTTATAAGCTCGTAAAACGGCTTTTGCTCTATCTGATTATTAATTATTTTTATTTCGGCTTCAATGCGCATATTGTTGAGTACCTGTTCGGCATGATTCCTTATATTTGCTGCATTTTCATTATTCGGATTTCCTATAAGAAGGCGAAGTTTGGCATTTTTCCAATTTTCTGAAGCCCACAAAAATTTCATAAGGTGCAATGCAAGATTTCCGTTATTTCCGGCACCTCGCCACCAAATGTCCACAGTTTTATATTCTCCGAAACCGTATCGTTTATCATAGTCAATAAGCAAAAGATTTACGTCAAGTTCATTAATTCTCCTTATCATTTGCGAAAAGCGAACAGGATTTTTACTCTGCCTCATCCACCCCATA
>JALSMF010000308.1 GCA_026987795.1 Bacteroidales bacterium | reverse complement strand
TTAAAAAATAAATATCCAAACATTAAATTCAAAACTAAATTATCTCGGCTTGGAACACACTCATACGGACTTGCCAAGCAAAGCGATGACGGTGTTTTCAGAATTGTAAGTTGCTCGTCGGTAATCCCTTTAAAGAGAGTGTGGTTAATTGCAAAAGCCATAATAAGGCTGAAATTTAAGACAGAATGGACACATATAGGAGGCGGCAATGATTTTGAAGAATTAAAAAAACAAACTGCAAATTTGCCAAAAAATATTAAAATAAATCTTACGGGGCAAGTATCGGCAAATGATGTTCCCAATTATTATGCAAATAAACAAGTTGATTTATTCATAAACGCCAGCACAACCGAAGGTTTGCCGGTTTCCGTAATGGAGGCCTTCGCAGCCGGGATACCGGCTTTGGCTACCGATGTAGGAGGCACAAGCGAACTTGTAAACAGCTCAACAGGCAAATTGTTGCCTGCCGATTTAACACCCAGTATATTAGCAAAAGAAATAACACGTTTTAAAAACAAAAACTCGGAACATACCCAATTACTACGAAAAAATGCTTTTGCAAAATTTGAAAATATTGTTGATTTTGAGAAAAATACAAATATGCTTGTTGAATATTTAAAGAAATTAAGATGATTTTAACAATTATCGGTGCAAGACCTCAATTTATAAAAACTGCTGTTGTTTCAAAAGCATTGCTGAATGCCGGTCTTGAAGAGAAAATAATTCATACGGGGCAACATTACGATGATAAAATGAGTCATATTTTTTGGGAAGAGTTAAATATACCGAAACCCGAAATTAATCTAAACATCGGCTCTGCAAATCATGGTTTACAAACAGCAAAAATGATAGAGCAAATTGAAAAATTTATTTTAGGCTCCGAAAAAAAAATAAATGCCGTTTTACTGTACGGAGATACAAATTCAACTCTTGCCGGTGCAATTGTCGCTCCCAAATTACATATTCCGGTTATTCACGTAGAAGCCGGTCTAAGAAGTTTTAACAATAAAATGCCGGAAGAAATAAATCGAATCATTACGGACAAAATTTCCGATATGCTGTTTTGCTCTTCAGAAAAATCTATTTACAATACTTACCCGATTTTAAAACCGTTGAAACCTTTTGGAAATTTGGTGAAAAAAATATTGAAATAAATGTTTGATTTTAAAAACAAAACAATTCTCATTATTTCACCGCAAAAATGGGGTAAAATGCACATTTCAAAGCATCATTATGCTCTTGAACTGGCAAAAAAAGGAAATATTGTTTATTTCCTAAACCCGCCTGTAAGACAATTTTTGCCTAAAATAAGAGTCAGTAAAAATGAAAAATTCGACAACTTATTTATTATAGATTATTCCTTCTTTTTTCCATATAATTTACGATTTCATTTCCGAACTTTATTTGATAAATTATTATACAAAAACATAACGTTTATTTTAAAAAAAATCAAACAAAAAATTGATGTTGTTTGGTGCTTTGATACAAACTTACTGTCAGGTTTTCATGCTTTTAAAAATACAGTAAAAATCTATCACCCGGTTGATAATATTTCCGGCACAAATCAAAAAGGTTTACTAGAATCTGCTGATTTTGTTTTTTCTCTTTCAGAGGTTATTACAAAAGATTTGCAAACGTATCACAATCAAAAAATTTATTTCATAAGCCACGGACTATCAGATTATTTTATAAATACTGAAATAAAAAAAGAACAAAAAAAAGAAAAAGCACAAGCATATTTTGTCGGAAATGTGTTATTGGCATCTTTGGATAGAATTGTTACAAAAAAAATAATCACAGAAAATCATAACATAACTTTTACATTTATTGGTGCTTATGATTATTCTTCAAATAATATTAGCGGC
>JALSMF010000307.1 GCA_026987795.1 Bacteroidales bacterium | reverse complement strand
ATTTAAATATCTTTTTTCAATATTTTTACGATACGTTTTTTTAATTAAACATTTATTTGCAAGAGGTGTGCATATTATTGATAATAAACACACCTCATTTTATAAAAATCAATTAACCCTGTTTTTTAACTTATTCAGCAAGCCGGGAAAAAGACATCTCTTAAAAAAGTCTGCTCCTTACAATGTGTATATAAAAAGTAACACTAATTTAATGAAACATTTTTTTTTAATAAAATACCGGCTTAAAACAGCGAAAAATGAAACATATATCAGTTTACTTTTCAATATTTATTCTGTTTGCAAATATTGTTTTCAGCCAAAATAAGTCCGAAGGCATATGCGGAATTTGGCTTACTCCCGAAAACCGCTCTGCAATTCATATCTTTAAATCGGGAAAATATTACTTCGGAAAGATATCTTGGGCAAAAAATCCTTTTGATAAAAACGGAAATCCGAAAAAAGACATTCACAACCCTGACCCTAAACTAAGAAACAGGCTGTTGAAAGGGTTAATTATTATGAAAAATGTCAGCTATGACAAAAGAACAAAAAAAGGAAAAGGCAAGATATATAATCCGGAAAACGGAAAAACATATAAAATGAATATTGAACTTGTTGACGCAAACACTCTTGAGGTAAGAGGATATATCGGAATATCGTTAGCAGGAAAAACTTCGGTATGGAAAAGAAAGAAATAAGTCATTATGCAATGAAACGATGGTTATGCTGTTTTTTCTTATATTTGCATAAAAAATAATGAACAGATTTAACGAAATCGCAAAAAGTTGGGATGCAAACCCGAGAAGACTTCTGCTTGCCGAAAAAATTTTCAGTGCAATTGAAAAGAAGGTAAAACTAAATGATAAAATGCACGTTTTGGATATAGGAACAGGAACGGGCTTACTGCTTATGCATTTTATTACAAAAGTAAAACAAATTACAGGTATTGATAATTCTGAAGGAATGTTAAAAGTTTTAAAAGAAAAAACACATAAAGCAGGTGTCAGTAATGTTGATTATATGCTTTTTGATGCTGAAAAAGACATATTACCGGAAAATAAATATGACTTGGCAGTATCGAGTATGACATTTCATCACATAGAAAATATCGAAAACTTTATACGAAGTATATATAAATCGCTGAGGCAGAACGGTAAAATCTGTATAGGCGACCTGGAAACCGAAGACGGTTCTTTTCATTCCGACGGAAATGCCGGTATTAAGCATTTCGGTTTCGATAAAAAAACATTTGCTGCACTTCTGAAAAATGCCGGTTTTAAAAATGTCTCTGTCGAAACTGTATTTGAAATTGACAAAAATCAAAAAAAATATCCGATATTTTCAGCTTACGGAGAAAAATAACATCACTCCCACTCTATGGTAGCCGGCGGTTTTGAGCTTATATCGTAAACAACCCTGTTTATCCCCCTCACTCTGTTAATTATCTTGTTTGAAACCTCTGCCAGAAACTCCTGAGAAAAATGAAACCAATCTGCCGTCATTCCGTCAACAGAGGTTACCGCACGCAAAACAACCGTATTTTCATATGTCCGCTCATCGCCCATAACTCCCACGGATTTAACCGGTAATAAAACCGTCAGAGCCTGCCAAACTCTGTCATATAAGTTATTCTTTTTAAGTTCTGATATAAAAATATCATCGGCATCTTGCAATATTCTTACTTTTTCAGGGGTAATATCTCCGAGTATTCTTATTCCCAAACCGGGCCCCGGAAACGGGTGTCTGCCCAAAAGTTCTTTTCCGATACCTAAACTTGCCCCCACTCTTCTCACCTCATCTTTAAAAAGCAACCTTAAAGGCTCGACAATTTTCAGTTTCATAAAATCAGGCAATCCTCCGACATTA
>JALSMF010000306.1 GCA_026987795.1 Bacteroidales bacterium | reverse complement strand
ATTGCGTATCCTAAAATCATAACAGCTCCGGCAATAAATTTGCCGAGAGCGGTTACGGGAGCGATATCTCCGTATCCTACGGTAGTAAGAGTTACGACAGCCCAGTAAATGCTTTGAGGAATACTGCTGAATCCGCTCTTCTCTCCCTCTACAATATACATAACCGCCCCCAAAACAACAACAATCATAATAACAAAAAAGAAAAAAACACCGATTCTGTGCCTGCTTGCATACATAGCCCTGATTAGCATTTGGCTTTCGGAAACATATCGCGACAGTTTAAATATTCTGAAAACCCGAAGCAGCCTCAGCGAACGAATTATTGACAACCCGGAAGGTCCTCCTATTACAAAATATCCTAAGTATGTGGGAATAACGGAAAATAAGTCTATTAAGCCGTAGAAACTGAAAATATATGCTGTTTTTTTATTAACCAGCCAAATCCGTAAAAAATATTCCAGCGTAAAAATAATAGTGATAGTCCATTCCGAAATTTTCAAAAAAGAACGATATTTTTCAAAAATACTTTCAATGCTTTCAGCCATAACAACCAATGCACTGAGTATAATAGTAATAAGTAAAACTACGTCAAAAACTTTCCCGGCAGGAGTATCGGCTTCAAACACTATTTCATACAAACTTGCTTTTAGGGACTTATTCATAGCAGCATAAACGGAAAAAACAAAAGAAAATTATTTTTCTAAATCCGATTTTTCAAGAATAAACAAATCCTCTACCGATACACCGAAATATCCGGCTATTTTCAAAGCGAGAAGTGTTGACGGAACAAATTTTCCGTTCTCAATTGCATGTATAGTTTGTCTGGAAACATGAACTTGTTTCGCCAATTCCGCTTGTGTAATCCTTTTCTTGGCTCTTTCAACTCGTATAGTATTTTCCATGCTTTTATTTTGATATTTCATATAATTCAAAAAACATACCAATTAAATTAAGGCTCATTTATTTGAATTATTAAATTATCAAACATAAACTGTACCAAATAATTGAAATTTTAACTTTTAAGAAATTCTTATTACTTTCACATTTTATTGAAAAGAAAACTTTTATGCTTATAAAAACATTCGGCAGTGCCGTTCTCGGAGTTAACGCAACAACAATAACCGTTGAGGTAAATGTTTCAAGGGGTGCAAATTTTTATTTAGTCGGGTTGCCCGATGCTGCCGTAAAAGAAAGCCAGCAAAGAATAGAATCCGCATTACGCCGACACGGATACAAAATTCCCGGCAAAAAGGTTGTCATTAATATGGCTCCTGCCGATATCAGAAAAGAAGGTTCTGCATACGACCTGACACTTGCCGTCGGAATTCTCGCTGCTTCAGAACAAATAAATGCGAAAGATATTGACAAGTATATTATTATGGGAGAACTTTCTCTTGACGGAACCTTACAACCGATAAAAGGTGTTCTTCCCATAGCAATTCAGGCAAGAGCCGAAAAATTTAAAGGATTTATTCTTCCGAAAGAAAATGCAAGAGAAGCTGCTGTTGTCAATAATTTAAATGTTTACGGAGTTGAAAGTATAAAAGAAGTTATCGACTTTTTTGATAAAGGAATAAAGCCGGAACAAACCGTTGTTGATACACGTAAAGAATTTTACGAAAATGTAAGTAAGTCCGAACTTGATTTCATTGACGTAAAAGGTCAGGAAAATGTAAAACGAGCATTGGAAATAGCCGCAGCCGGCGGACATAACATTATTATGGTAGGCCCTCCGGGTGCCGGGAAAACAATGATTTCAAAGCGGATACCTACTGTATTACCGCCTCTGACTCTCAGTGAAGCCTTAGAAACAACAAAAATACATTCCGTTGCCGGAAAAACAGAAAAAAACTCTTCTTTGGTAACAAAA
>JALSMF010000305.1 GCA_026987795.1 Bacteroidales bacterium | reverse complement strand
CAATACACTTACAACAGCATTCGGAGGAAACATTACGGGCAGCGTTTTTGAAGGAGAAAAACGTTTCGATTTGGTGCTCAGATATAATAATTCTTTCAGAAAAGATATTGAAAACATCAGAAATTTACCTCTGCGTGCTTCCGACGGAAAACTAATACCGTTAAACGAAATTGCAGATGTCGTTTACACATACGGTCCGGCAAAAATTTCGAGAGATAATACACATCGCCGAGTAGTTGTAAGCATCAACGTAAGAAACAGAGATTTACAATCTGTTGTTGAAGACATACAAGCAAGAATTGACGGAAAAGTTAAATTAAAATCAGGATATTACATTTCATACGGCGGTCAGTTTGAAAATCTGCAAAATGCAACACGAAGACTGCTTATCGTTGTTCCCATAGCTTTATTGCTGATTTTCATATTCTTACACTTTGCATTTAAATCCATAAAAGACGTATTATTAATTTACACGGCTGTTCCGCTGTCGGCTGTCGGAGGCGTAACATTTTTATGGATACGGGGAATGCCTTTCAGCGTATCGGCAGGTATCGGTTTTATTGCACTTTTCGGTATTGCGGTGCTTAACGGAATAGTTCTGCTTGAACATTTCAAAGAATTGAAAAAAGAGGGCAAATACACAACGAAAGAACTGATTTTTAAAGGAACTGTTGACCGTTTAAGAGCCGTATTACTGACAGCTTCGGCTGCCGCAATGGGATTTTTGCCTATGGCAATTTCAACATCTGCCGGTGCAGAAGTGCAAAGACCTTTGGCTACGGTTGTAATAGGCGGGCTTATCACTTCTACCCTACTGACAATGATTGCATTACCGCTGCTTTATGCCATTTTTGAAGAACCCGAAAAACTGAAAAATAAAATGAAACTGAAAAAAATATTCTTTTTTATAGGTGCATTTTTACTGTTACCGGTAATTTCTCAATCGCAAAACGAACCGAGAGAATTGAACTTAAACGAAGCTGTTCAAATTGCACTGAAAAATAATCCGGAAACAAAAAAGGCAGAATTAAATATAAACAAAGCCGATGCACTTATAAAATCGTCTTTCGATATAGAAAAAACAAATTTTTATTACGAATACGACGAAAACAATATTGCAGATAACGGCTACCCGCTGAATATTTTCGGGGCGGAACAAAGTTTTAAATTTCCTTCGGTGTATTTTTCACAAAAAAAATCGAACAAACTGAAAAAGGAAATTGCCGAAACCGAATTTGTCTTGAAAAAAACTGAAATCGAAAAACAAGTATCGCATATTTATTACACACTTGTTTATCTGCAAAACAGAAAAAAGTTATATTCGGATATTTTCGACTTATACAAAAACTTTATAAATGCCGCCGAACTGAAATACAAAACGGGTGAAACAAATTCGCTGGAATATTTGAACGCAAAAGCAAAAGCCGATATGCTGAAAATTCAGAAAGAAAATATTGAAAAAGATATTTCGGCAGCTTACAGGCGGGCAAAAAACATCTTGCAAACCGATTCTGATTTTATTTTTCCGGAAGTTGAATTTATTCCGCCTGAGGCAAATACAATAAGCACCGACACAAATATTTACACACATCTGACAGAAAAAATTTCGGAACTGAACATCTCTGTTTTAAAAACCGAAAAAAGAAATATGCTGCCCTCGTTCAGCGTAGGGATTTTTAACGGAAACAATTCCTATCCTAATTCGCAAAATTACATAGGATACAGTGCCGGAATAGGAATACCTCTGTTTTTCGGAAGTCAAAAGGCAAAGATAAAAGCCGCAAAAATAAATCTTGATATGTCGGAAGAAAATAAACGCATTTATGAAATTAAGCTGAAAAATAAAATTTCACGACTTAATTCCGAACTG
>JALSMF010000304.1 GCA_026987795.1 Bacteroidales bacterium | reverse complement strand
AACCTGTTTCATGTGAGGTTTGTAAAACATAATCTTTTTTTCCATTTGTAACATATCCGCTAATATTCCATTCGGCATCTGTATTATTAGAAACAAAATGAAATACATTAAAAGCATCCTTTTTATTCCCGGTTACAGCAACACTGTTCCCTTCAATTTTATTTCCTTCTAATGAAGGTAAAATATCAGTATCGTCAACCGTTACTTGATTATCAGGTTCAGGATTTCCGCTACTGTTTCTTTCTCCTGATGCTTTTGCTTTTTCGTAGTCTGCCTTTGTATATAATACATCGTATTCATCTCCGCCGGTATTATCGACTCTTTGAACATATCCATCTTTGTCAATCGTATAGCCGTCCTCAAAATTTCCGTCCGGGTCGGTAATGTTAACGGGGTTGTTAAAGCCGTAGCGGTAGGGCGACCATGCGGGAGCATCGCTTGCCAAGGCATCCGGCACATACCACCTCCCCAACACCGCATCATAAAACCTTGCCCCGTAATCGTACCAATCCAAGCCAAAATCTTTTTGTAATTCTTTGCCGTTGTAAAGGTACGAATTTAAGACGAAAGTTGAAAGGGAAAAGTTGAAAGTTTTCGGTTTTGTTGATATGTAATTTAATTTTGTGTCCGGCGGGCAACTTGCCGGTTTCTTGCTTGTTTTGCAGTTAGCTTTTACAACTGTTTTTGGTTTTTTATTGTTTGACAACGTGCTGAACAGTTAAAAACTAAAACAAATTAAAATCTAAAAAATCATTTTCTTTGCATTGATAGTCAATAAGTTCATAGAATCTTTTGTTTCCGTTTATTTTTTTTTGACAAGAATCAAGTTCTGATTTTGTTTTTTTGTATCCGAACAATACAGATCTTGTATAAAAATATTGAATATATGTTAAATGTAAAGAATTATTTAAAATTTCATTAATATTTTTCAAAGCAACTAAAGAGTCAATTTTTTCTTTATTTTGTTTCATAAAATTTTCAAGTGTTTTGTTGATGATCATTAAACAACTGTCTCGCTTAATATATTTTTTCTTATAATGGTACTCCATGGCCTGAAACCTGTTTGAGAGGAAATCATTGTAATAGGGAAGGTCGGAAACAAACGAATAATTTACAGATTTTATAAACCGAATTGCAGATAAATAATCATGTTTTTTTGATAAAATATCTATTTTCCGAAAAGAGAACAATATTTTATCTTTATCTTCATTACATTTTTTAAGTGCTTTATTTGTGTATGTTAAAGCAGAATCTAAATATAACGAGTCATCAGTCATTTGAAACTGATAAATATATTTTGCTGTTTTTTCGGTGATATTTTTGCACCGGTTAATGTCTTTTTTCTTTTTTGTATCACATTGAGAAAACAAAATTACCGGTATAAAAAATAGAATTGTAATGTAATATTTCATAATTTAATTTTTTATTTTCCAATTCATTTCAATAGGACGAGGAGAAATGAATAATCCCGGATTTGTTGTGCCGGCTTTTATTGATACTGATATTTGTTCATTGCTTTTTAATACAGAACTCGGTATTATTACACCGGATTCAATTGAATTGTCCGGAATAGTCGGAACAGTCGGACTTTTAAGATTATAAGAAACGCTTTCTTTTCCAACATGTGTTTCAAAAGTCCCTCCATATTCCATTTTTAAATCGGAGTTTGGAGTAAGAGATTCTTGGCTCAAAGAGGCTTTTACAATAATACCTTCAAATTGTTTTCCCATTACATTATTTTCAGAACCACCTTTAATATTAAATGATATATCAGGTTTTACACTTATATTTCCGGTAACATTAGTATTAGTCCCAATAATTGCAGACCCCCCTCTATCCGCATCAAGTCCGACGGAATATTTTTCAACTGTTTTTGAATC
>JALSMF010000303.1 GCA_026987795.1 Bacteroidales bacterium | reverse complement strand
AACGTAAATCAAAATCTTGATTACAAGCTTGTCAGAATACAGGAAAACCTTTCGGATTTAAGTTTACAGCGCGAAAAAACAAAATACTTGCCGAGTATTGCGGCATTTTATTCTTACAGTAAAAAAGCTTTAACGGATTCTTTTGATTTAATCACGGAAAGTGAAAATTGGTATCCTACTTCATTATGGGGAGTTCAGATTAATATTCCGATTTTCAGCAGCGGACAACGCTATGCCAAAGTTAAGCAAGCTCAATTTGAACTTGAAAAAACACGAAACCTCAGAAAAAAGACGGAACAAGCAATATTGCTTGATAATGCACAGACAAGGGCAGACTATCAAATAGCTTTAAATACCGTTAAAAATAAGTCTGAAAACAGATATTTGGCAGAAAAAATATATAAAAACACTCTGATAAAATATAAAGCAGGAACAGTTTCAAGTCTTACTTTTACGCAAACACAAACACAATATTTTGAGGCTCTTACGGAATATTATCAATCATTGAATGATTTGATAGAGAAACATATAAAACTCAAAAAAATAATGAATCTTTTGTAAAAGATATTGAATTATAAAAACAAATAACTTTAAAAAATAACACACTAAAATGAAAAAAATAAGTCTGATACTATTAATAACAATTATTTCTGTCGGTGCCTGTCGAAAGGAAAAAACTCCCGAAGATATTCAAAACCAAATTTTTGAGTATAAACAAAAAACAGCAGAGTTACAAAAGCAGCTTAAAAACAAAAATAAAACTGACATAAGCGAACATTCTGTAAGCGTAAGAGTTGACGAATTGAAAAAAAAAGAATTAACCCATTATATAAGGGCTACTGCATATGTTAAAGCAAAAGAACAGGCATATGTTTCTCCGGAAATGAACGGACAAATAAAAAAAATATATGTTAAAGAAGGACAGTACGTAAAAAAAGGTCAATTGTTGGTTACACTCAATGCAACAGTTATTCGCAGCAGCATAGAAGAGGTTAAAACAGGATTGAAACTTGCAACTGTTATGTATGAAAAACAGAAAGAGCTTTGGGAACAAAAAGTTGGGAAAGAGCTTGACTATCTGCAGGCAAAAAATAAAAAAGAAAGTCTGGAGGCAAAAATTAATACATTAAAAGCACAGTTAGAACTCACAGTGATAAAAGCCCCTATTTCCGGAATTGTTGATGAAATTTACCTTAAAGAAGGCGAACCTGCGGCACCCGGAAGACAGGTAATAAATCTTGTTAATCTTCATAAAATGGAAGCTGTAGCCGATGTATCCGAAAAATATGTCCCTTATGTTCATACAGGAGATTCTGTTGTCATAAGCTTTCCTTCTTATCCCGGTTTAATAATAAAAACAAAAATATCCCGAACAGGAAACGTTATAAACCCTGTTAACAGAACCTTTAAAGTTCAGGCAGATTTTATAAATAAAGACAATAAAATTAAACCGAATATGGTTGCAGAACTTCAACTGTCAGATTATAAAGGCAGCGGTTTGACAATACCCTCTGTTGTTGTAAAGAAAGACAGAAAAGGAGAGTATGTTTTTACGGCAGAAAAAAACGGAGGCGGATATACGGCACAAAAAAGATATATCAAAACATCCTATATTATAGGCGATAAAGTTATGGTAACAAAAGGATTAAATGCAGGCGATAAAGTTATAACAGAAGGCTATAATATGGTAGTCAATAAACAAAAAATAAAAATTAAAAATTAAGTAATATTTTACTTTCCGGATTATGTCAAAAAAGAAAATACAAAGAGAATTTAAACTTACCACGCAATCTCTGAATAATGCAAATACCGTTTATTTGGCTTTGGTAATCCTTATTTTTGCAGGTTTTTTTGCATACTCGACAATGCCTAAGGAAATGTTT
>JALSMF010000302.1 GCA_026987795.1 Bacteroidales bacterium | reverse complement strand
GTTATAATGCTCTTTTAGTTTTTGAAATGCCTGTTTGTTGAATTTGGCATAATAAGTTTTTTTATATTGATTTTTCAATTCTTGCGGAACAATATCTTTAAGATATGAATGAGAAAAACCATATTTTTCTATGCGTTGTTGCAATTCTTTGAAAAAAATATCAGGATTTTGAGCTTGTTGCATCAAGAATTGATGAATGGCAATTACATTTGCATCAATATCATTTAGTAAATATTCGTTAGCTTTGATATTGAGAAAAACCGAGCCACCACCAGTAAATGGTTCTATGAAACGATTTATTTTAGTAGGAAAAAACTTTTTTATCTCCGGCAACAATTTATATTTGTCTCCTACATAAAATAAAGGCGAACGATATGTTTTCCCATTAATCATATTTTTCAGTTATAAATAAAAATTCTTTATGGTCGGAAAAATCGGTTTTCCCTGTATTAAAATATTTATGTTTTTGTTCAAATACTTTGGTTTTTCCAACAGCATTTAATATGTTTAGAATCTCATCCAATTTTATTTTGTTTTCAGATGATTTGCTTTTTGATTTATAGGTATTATTGTAGGATACCGCCAAATATTTAACGTTGAGATTTTCTACCAAATCCCTAAATGTATCCTTTGCTTTTACCGTGCAGTATTTACTCATATTTTCAGGCTTCGGCTTGCGTGCCACACCAAATAATTCGGGTTTATCCCATTTGACAAAAGTTTCGTAAATATGATAAAACCGGCTGTATTGACGGGAATTATAAGGCGGGTCAATATATGCAATATCTCCGGAAATTTTTCTTGCCAATTTATTAGCGTCTTCTCTGTAAATTTCAACACCGTTAAAATCATAAGTTTTTATCAGCTGTAATTTGAAATGAGTTTTTCTAATCGGTTTTTTAATATAAGCATCAAAATGTCCGACCGTATTGGCAACCTTATCCATTGAATAAATCATACTTGCCAATAAAATACTGTATTCTTTTTCGTTAAGTTCAGGTTTTAATCGTTCAATTTCTTCTCTTATGTATCCTATTTTTTTAGCAATGTTATAATCAAAAAATTTACCGCCGAAATTGAGTGAAAAATAATTTTCGTTCAACTCGTTACTATTTAAAGCATTGAAGTATTGAACAATATCAAATATTTTTTCTTTGTTCCATTTTTCGGGCTTGAAAAAAGCTTTATAAATGATGTTGTTAGAATGCAAAATATCGTTAATGATAACTTTTTCGTATTTTTTCATTGCTTGTTTGGCAATGCTTGCAGTTCCGGAAAATATATCAATAAACGAATGAATATTTTTGGTTTCATTTTCAATAATTCGCATTATCCAATCGGTTAATTTTGCTTTATTGCCGATATATCTGCGACTTTCCAATTTAAAAGCGCCTGTATCAAGTTCGGGAAACAAACTATTGCGGTAAATAATTTTTTTCTCGGCAATTTTCAAGGCTTCATATCCGAATTCTTCATTTTGAATTTCATATATAATCTTGTCACTTAATAATAATTTTAAAAGTTCCGTTTTGTCGTATTGATAGAAATTTGCTAATTTTTCAATTTGTTCTTTTGTGGGTAAACGTTTTCCTGTTTCAATTCTACTTAATAAAGTAAAATTGATATTTGTTTTTTGAGAAACTTGTTGTAGAGATATTTTTTGATTTTCTCTAATATCTTTTAGTATTTCTCCAATAGAAACGGCTATATCCAACATATTTTGACATTTTATGGCAAAGATAAATCTTTATACTTAATTAGGAAAGGGTTTTGTAAAGATTTTTCAATTGATTTCTTTTTTTTGCTGGCAGAGAACGGTTTGTGTATGAGTAGTGGCGATTAAAAAGCACTACTTTTCGGTTAGGCACAAATATACAAAAAAAAGCACA
>JALSMF010000301.1 GCA_026987795.1 Bacteroidales bacterium | reverse complement strand
AGTCAGGACAAAATCCATTTTTTTAGTAATGTAATAATTATATTCTATTATTCCGCTTAACCATCCTATTTTATACAAAGTATTTCCCGAAAGTTTATAATTGTCTTCATTTACCCAATTTCTATCATCTGATTTATCTGTTTCGTAAAATGCGGAAGGTCCGAAGCCCAGAAATAATGAGTGTTTGTAGTATTTCAACATTTTGTATTTCAGCATAATTTGGCTGTATCCGGCAAGTGTGTTAAGCCTGTCGTTCATAACAGCTGTTGAAATTCGGAATGATATTTTTTTTGCGAGGAAGCGGTCGTATGATAAAATTAATCCCGGCTCAAAAGTGAGGTATCCTTTATTGTCGATTTTATTTTGATGCAGGGGGAGGTTTTTATTGGCAAAGGGATGTGTGCTTACGGTTAAAAGTCGGGCGGATAAGCTGCTTTGAGAATATATTTTAGAAAAACCGAACAGTATTAAGACAAATATTATTTTTTTCATTGTGATACAAATTTGAACAAAAAAGGATACCTTTTTTATAAACGTATCCTTTTTAAATAAATTTCGCATTTTTTTAACAATCGGAACAAATTGTTTTTATGCCTTTTACTTGTTTGTAGTTTTTGTCTAAAATCACTTGCTCGGTTTTAATGCAATAGATTTTATTTTTTCGCAGAGTTTTATTGTGCCCTATACGTGTTTCCGGAAATGTTTTCTTTTTTGAAAAAAAAGTTTGAATTCCGAGACCGATTAATGCTATGGTGATTAGGCTTAATGATAATATAAATATTGTTAAAAACATAGTTTTAAGTTTAAAGTTTCTGCAAAGTTCGCATATTTTTTTATAATTTTATTTTTTCTTTTTCCCTAACCCGAGTACCCAAACAAAAATACCGCCTCCGAGAACAGCTGTTATCAATGAAGGGATAATTCCTGCCCCTACACTTATACCCAGAATTCTGAAAACTAAGCCGCCCAACAGACCGCCGACAATTCCTACCACTAAATTCATAATAAAACCGAAACCTTCGCCTTTAAATATGCGACCGGTAAGCCAACCGGCAAAACCTCCGAGAATTATGTATAATATCCAGTTCATTTTTAAACAGATTTTTGCCTTATAAAAAAACTTTGTATGAACTCTTTTGCAAAAGCAATCAATTAAGTTCATACAAAGTTACTGATTTTTTTCGGTTTAAACCAAACTTAGCCTTTATAAATAGTTTTCTTTTTTAAGAAAATATCTGACTAAGCGATAAGAAACTATTATCAAGACAGGCCAAGAAATAAACCATATTACGGATTCTAAATATTCCATTTTTTAAGTTTTTAAAGAAATTAATAACTCATTGTATCATTCTCAATATCTGCTTCGCTTACTTTATTTTTGTTGAGCGATTTCCATGCGTACCAAATGTATGCAATAACAAACGGTATAAGCAGAGAAACCCAGCTCATTGCTGTCAGCGTATATTGAGATGATGATGCATTATTTATAGTAAGCGAACTTTGCAGGTCAAAAGTTGAGGGATAAAAAGCGGTATTATTTAATCCTGCCAGCATAAAAACAGAAAAAACAGTTAAAATCGTTCCGCTTCCTGCAAACCATATGCCTTTTGACGATGATTTAAATGCACCTAAAAACATTCCGTACAGTACGCCGATTACACCTGCTAAAAATAATACCAATACAATCGGCATTTCAATAAGATTATGCAAATATTTATATTGTTCCATAAATATTGTATTGTTTTCCGGATTTACCGCAAAACCGTCTTTTGTAAGTGTTAATCCCGTGAAAAGCAGAAAAAATACCAAAAATGCAATACTGCAATATCTAAGCTGTTTAGCTGAACGTTTTATAATATTTTCATTATCAATATTGTTGATAAAATATAACATTG
>JALSMF010000300.1 GCA_026987795.1 Bacteroidales bacterium | reverse complement strand
CCAGTGTAAATATTCTAAATAATCAATATTTCTCACTTCTGTTTCATCCATATAAAATGATGATACCGTTACTCTTCTCGGCATATTATTCCAAGAATACATAACATCCTGCTCTGTTCTTCCCATTTGAAAAGCTCCGCCTTCTATAAATACTAAGCCGGGTCCTGTTTTTTGTTCATTAAAAGTAGAAACTTCAAATCCGCCGTTTTCTGCATTATTATATTGCCATCCGGTAGTTGTTGAATAGGTTCCGATTTGCTCGTTACCTGTTGTGCTGCCTCCGCCGCAAGAAGTTAAAAAAAATGCAACTGCCGTAATAGCAGCAATCGGAAAAAAGAATTTCATTTTCATAAGTTTGTAAATTTTAATTTCAATTAATTAAGAACTCTGTATCTTAATTGTAAATCCTGTTTTTTACTGTTTTGAACCACAAATATAACTAAAAATTTAAACAATATATTGTGTTTTTGATATTTATTTTTTTTCCGTTACCGAAATTAAACCTGAGTGCTATTGCGTTTGTGCTTACGGGAATACTGACGTATTTCGTCAAAGAAACACCGTAAGTATATG
The DNA here is from genome assembly GCA_026987795.1 of Bacteroidales bacterium. Taxonomy (GTDB): domain Bacteria; phylum Bacteroidota; class Bacteroidia; order Bacteroidales; family JAADGE01; genus JAADGE01. The sequence continues at coordinate 1,323 of JALSMF010000300.1, read as the reverse complement.
TAAATCTGAATCTTGCCAGCCTTATCCCAATAGTTATTACTCCTTCAAAAGTATTAAAATTTAGATTATGCTTCAGAAAAAGTCTTGTTAAAAAAATGTTATAATTTCCGTGAACTGAATATATGATTTGATGAAAATTATTTTGTGTTCTGTAAATGATCTCAGGCGTAACTAATATTTTTTCTTTTGCTCCGCTTTTTTTTACTGAAAAAATCTTGCCGAAAAATAACGTAAATTCAGGATTAGAATAAAAATTCTCATTTTTAAAGAATATCTTATCTATGTGATGTACGCTTAAACCTGTTCGGTATTTATTACTTATATACGCTGTTCCGACTGAAAAATCATAAGTTCTCAGGACGGGAAAATACTCTGATGTATTAGGACTTATAATCCCTGATACAGGATTTATTTGCGAGCTGAAAATCAAATCTTCAGAATTTACTGATTGTTGCAGATAACTTACCTGAACGGCAGTATTTATAATACTTCTGTAATTAATTTTAAACTTATATCCGTAAATTGCCGAAATATTTATATTATTTAAAGCTCCTTTTCCAAATCTGTTGTTCATTAATAAAAACCCTATACTGCTTTTATAATTATCGTAATATTTGTTAAAACTAACGGAATAAATGTCTGAAAAAAAATTTTTTGAATAATTTAAATTGAACTCATTATTATTTGTTAAACCTGAATAAGCAGGATTAAAATTTATTTTTTCCGAATAAGGATCCGGGAAATTATAATTTTGAGCGTTAATTATTTCAGAAAATAAAAATATGCTTATACTCAATATTAAAAATTGACGTTTATATCTATTAACAATGTATATGCACATAATTTAATTAACGCGAAACAGATTGCTTTTATGAAATTATTAAAAATCAGCACTATAACGGCTTATTTTTTACTTGTCTCATTTTACTGCTTATATTCTCAGTCATTTACAAGAGAAATAAAATGGTCTTCAGAATTTATAAAAGGTGACACAACATCAACATATAAAACTTTGAACTTTGAACTTGCAGCAAGTTTCAATGCCGATTTTCTACCTTATTATTCAGAAAATATAAATATAAAACATTTTTTCAATTCAAAATATGACTATACGATAAAACTTGAAAACACAAACTTTATTGCCTGCAGTGATGACGAAACTTACGGTATTCCGAATTTAGACAAAATAAAAAATAATATTAAAATTGAAACTCAAATAAGTATTGCCCGCGGGACACCTTATCTGCAAGTTAAATTTTTGCCTCTGGTCAGAAATGAATCAGGTAAAATTTTTAAACTGATTAAGTTTGATATGGTTATTTC
>JALSMF010000299.1 GCA_026987795.1 Bacteroidales bacterium | reverse complement strand
TTGTGTTATTTTTTTCATAATATTCAAATTTACATGATTAAAAGTTTTTATACTCGGTGCTTTTCATGGTTTTTGAATATTATTACAAAAATACAAATGTTTTTAAACATATGCAAATTGTTGAATGTATTTTTATTTTTAATATAAAATATTACAGGTCTAAAATTATTTGATTTCCGTCTTTATCGGTTTTTATTACTTTAAATTCAGGCTCCGACTGTTTGTTGTCAGACTCTTCTTTTTCTGAAATAGTTGCATCGTCTTTATCTTTAGGTAAATCCGGTTCGATAAGGTTTATTTTTTTAACCGTAAACATTGTCAACCTTTTACCTCTTGCTTTATAACTTTTTTCTCCTATAAACTCTTCTGCATAAACAATTTGAGATTCTTTATCTTTATGTTTTCCTCCGAATTCAATTTTATATTGTGCCCGCGGATTATCGGATACCGCAATTAATTTTGAGTCCGGATTATCGCCGGTAAAAGACGTTATGCCGTTATTACTTTCAATCTTAAAACGTTTCAGGTAATAGTATTTTTGGTCGGCATCATAATAAACGGCAGACCATATTTTCTCGGGTTTATACTTTTCTATTTTTATAATATCCGTTTCAAAATGAGTTGATAAATCGAATGAGGTAATTTGAAATTTCCCGTTTTTATATATTACCAGAATTTTATCATCTCCCGAAAACTCTCCGAGCTGTTCTCCCCGCCCCTCGGCATTTAACCTCAAAACTTCAGAGTCAAACCAAATTTGTCTGCCTCCGAGAGTTGAAACGCCTTCCTCTTTTAATGTTATTTTTTGAACTCCGTATTTTGTGGCAATATTTCCCATTGAACTTCTGCCTTTTACGGCAAGTTCGGAAAAGTCTATTTCTATCGACTTATTTTTAAGGCGTTTACGAGGTCTGTGCGTAATTTTTATTATTTCGGCTTCACCGTTGGGATTTGCCGTAAACCACATTACTTTAGATCCTTTCTCTCCTTTGGTAAGATTATATTCTTTATCTCGTATAATGCTTTTAACATTAAAGCGTTTCATATAATAATAACCTGATTTCCCGTCATAATACACTGTGTTGTAAACTGTTCTGTCATCATCTTTTTTCCATATGTCAATATGAATTACGTCTTTTCCTATGTAAAACTTATCTTCAACTTGTTTTACGAAATAAGTTCCGTCTTTACGGAACACGATAACCAAGTCGATATCGGAACATTCGGCTACAAATTTGTCTTGTTTAAGTGAGGTTCCGGCAAAACCGTCTTCAAAATTTACGTATAATTTTTTATTTCTGACAACAACTTTTCTTGCTTTAATTTCTTCAAAGCTTCGTATTTCGGTTTTTCGTTCTCTGCCTTTTCCGTATTTTTTTTTGATACTGTTAAACCAATTAATTGTGTATTCTGTAATATGTTCTAATTTGTATTTTATTTCTTCTATTTCTTCTATAATTGATTTAATGTAATTATCGGCTTTAAATGCATCGTATTTAGAAATTCTTTTTATTTTTATCTCTGTAAGGCGAACTATATCATCTTCTGTTACCGGTCGCTTTAATTTTTTCACGAAAGGTTTCAAGCCTTTATCAATGCTCTCAATAACGCATTCCCAAGTTTCACATTTTTCTATGGTAAGATAAATTCTGTTTTCTATAAAAATTTTCTCTAAAGATGCATTATGCCAAGCATCTTCAAGTTCTGACATTCTTATTTGTAATTCCTGCTTCAGCAGGTTAAGAGTGTTGTCGGTTGAATATCTGAGTATTTCTTTAACATCCGTAAATTTGGGTTTGTCTCCGAGAATAACCGTTGTGTTAGGGGAAATTGAAACTTCACAATCGGTAACTGCAAAAAGTGCATCAATCATTTTATCGGAAGAAACATCGGAAGGCAAATGTATAAGGATTTCGACTTTATCTGATGTATTATCTTCTATTTTTTTAATTTTTATCTTACCCTTATCATTTGCTGAAACTATTGATTCAATGAGTGTTACTGTTGTTTTTCCGTAAGGGAGTTCTGATATTACAAGAGTTTTTGTATCTCTTTTTGTAATTTTGGCTCTGACTTTTATTTTTCCGCCTCTCCTGCCGTCATTATAGTTTGAGAAATCGGCTAATCCGCCGGTTAAGAAATCGGGTAAAAGGGTAAAATCTTTTCCTTTAAGGTGATTTATTGAGGCATCAATAAGTTCGTTAAAATTATGAGGCATTATTTTAGAAGCTAAGCCTACGGCAATACCTTCAACACCTTGAGCAAGAAGCAGCGGAAATTTTACGGGTAAATGAACGGGTTCTTTGTTTCTTCCGTCATATGAGGGTCTCCATTTTGTTGTTTTCGGATTAAAAACTACTTCGAGTGCGAATTTGGATAAGCGAGCTTCGATATAACGCGGTGCCGCCGCACTGTCGCCGGTATGTACGTTGCCCCAGTTTCCCTGCATATCAATAAGTAAGTCTTTTTGTCCGAGCTGAACCAAAGCATCTCCGATTGAGGCATCTCCGTGGGGATGAAACTGCATAGTATGCCCGATTATATTTGCAACTTTATTGTATCTGCCGTCATCCATTCTTTTCATAGAGTGAAGGATACGGCGTTGTACGGGTTTAAGCCCGTCGGCAACGTGAGGAACGGCTCGCTCGAGAATAACGTATGAAGCATAATCCAGAAACCAGTTTTTATACATTCCGGAGATATACTTTACTTTATATTCCTGTTCTTCCGTATTATCTTTATTTAGTAAATCTTCTTTATTTGTATCTTTTTCAGCCATTTGCTATTATTAATTTTTAAAATCTTGAAATTAAATTTACAAAACTTCTTCTTCGTCTCTTAAATTTTCAATTATGAATTCTTGTCTTTCAGGCGTGTTATTTCCCATATAGAAATCAAGCATTTCGCTTATTGACTCTTCTTTGTTTATAATTACGGGGTCAAGTCTTATATCTTTACCTATAAAATGTCTGAATTCATCGGGAGATATCTCCCCCAGCCCTTTAAATCGCGTTATTTCAGGATTTGCACCAAGTTCTTTTGAGGCATTTTCTCTTTCTTCTTCCGAATAGCAATAAATTGTCTTTTTCTTATTTCTGACCCTGAAAAGCGGAGTTTGTAAGATATATAAATGACCGTTTTTAATGACATCAGGAAAAAATTTCAGAAAAAAGGTTATTAAAAGAAGGCGAATGTGCATTCCGTCAACATCTGCATCGGTTGCTATTACAATTTTATTATATCGCAAGCCCTCCATTCCGTCTTCAATATTTAAGGCTGCTTGTATAAGGTTAAACTCTTCATTTTCATAAACAATTTTTTTAGATTTACCGTAGGTATTAAGAGGTTTACCTTTTAAACTGAAGACTGCTTGTGTATTTACGTCTCGAGATTTTGTAATTGAGCCGCTTGCCGAATCTCCTTCGGTAATAAACAAAGTTGACTCTTCAGCTCCGGTTTTGTTTTTATTAAAATGAACGCGACAGTCCCGTAATTTTTTGTTGTGAACTTTTACTGTTTTTGCTCTTTTTCTTGCCAACTGCTTAATTCCTGATATTTCTTTTCTTTCTTTTTCGGCTTCCTGAATTTTTTTCCAAAGTTCATCGGCTGTTTGCGGATTTTGATGCAGATATAATTCTAATTCTTTGGTTACAAAATCCATTATGAACGAACGTATTGAGACTCCGTCGGGAGCAATGTTTTTTGAACCGAGTTTTGTTTTTGTCTGCGATTCGAATACAGGTTCTTCAACTTTTATACTCAAAGCTGCAACAATTCCGGTTCTGATATCAGAAAAATCAATATTTTTTTTGTAAAAATCTCTTATCGTTTTTACTACGGACTCTCTGAATGCCAATAAGTGCGTTCCGCCTTGGGATGTATGCTGACCGTTTACGAAAGTATAATATTCTTCTCCGTATTGATTGGCATGAGTAAGTGCTATTTCAATATCATCGCCTTTCAAATGAATAATCGGGTAACGTCTTTGTTCTTCTTTTATATTATCATTCAGCAGATCAAGCAACCCGTTTTTTGAATAGTAAACTTTATCATTATATTTTATTGTGAGTCCCGAATTAAGATAAACATAGTTTTTAAGCATTTGTTCTATGAAATCATCTAAATAATGATATTCTTTAAAAAGCTTATTATCAGGACTGAAAATTATTTCCGTTCCGTTTTTTTCGTTTGTTTTAACTATATTTTTATTTTCAATTACACTGCCTCCTGAATATATAACTTCTTTCATTTCACCTTCGCGAAACGAGCGGATTATGAACTTTTCAGATAATGCGTTAACTGCTTTAATACCTACCCCGTTTAACCCTACTGATTTTTTAAATACTTTTGAATCATATTTTGCTCCTGTATTCATCTTGGAAGAGACGTCAAGGACTTTTGAAAGCGGTATTCCTCTTCCGTAATCTCTTACTTTGACTTCACCGTTTTCTAATTTTATTTCAATTTTTTTTCCGTGTCCCATCATAAATTCATCTACGGAATTATCCAGAACTTCTTTCAAAAGAACATATATACCGTCATCAGGAGATGTTCCGTCTCCCAATTTTCCGATATACATTCCGGGACGTTTTCTTATGTGCTCTTTCCACTCGAGGGTTTTTATGGTATCTTCAGAATATACCGCCGTCTTATTATTTTCCGCCATACATTTAATATTTTAATCTTTTTATAAGACATTCTTATTCAATTTGCGAAATACATAATATTTGTGCTTATTTCCAAATGAAAATTTTAACAATATTACCGCCGGGGACAGCTTTTCTGTGTATTTTAATGAATACTGCACCTACATAGCCGCGTAAACACCTGACACTAAGAAAATTAAATTAAAAATCCGACTACTCCTTTTTTAGCAGGAATAATCGGATATGTTAGTAATTTTAATTTTACGTTTTCTACATTAAGAAACTCAGTAAAATACCGGCTGCTATTGCCGAGCCTATAACACCTGCAACATTTGGAGCCATTGCGTGCATAAGAAGGTGGTTATTCGGGTCGGCTTTTAATCCTTCTACCTGAACTACTCTGGCACTGTCGGGAACGGCAGAAACACCGGCTGCACCAATCATCGGATTTATGGGGTTGTCTTTCGGCGAAAGCCAATTCATAATTTTTGCAAAAATTACGCCTCCTGCCGTGGCTATTACAAATGAAACAGCTCCGAGAACAAAAATAAGCACAGAACTTTTGGTTAAAAAAACATCAGCTTGTGTTGAAGCACCTACGGTAACTCCAAGCAATATTGTAATTGTATCTATTAGAGAGGTTCTTGCCGTTTCCGCAAGCCTGCCGGTTACTCCGCTTTCTTTTAACAAATTACCGAAAAACAACATTCCGAGCAAAGGTAATGCGGTAGGTGCTAAAAAAGCTGTCAGTAATAACCCTGCAATGGGGAAGATAATTTTTTCGGTTTTGGTAACAGCACGCGGCGGTTTCATTTTTATAAGTCGTTCTTTTTTTGTGGTAAGAAGTTTAATAACCGGCGGCTGAATTACGGGAACCAGAGCCATATACGAGTATGCCGCAATAGCAATAGGTCCTATAAGGTTTTTAACTGTTGTGCCGTCAGGCAAAACGTTCATTCCGTTTGCTAATTTAGATGATATAAAAATTGCCGTAGGCCCGTCGGCACCGCCTATTATACCTATTGCTCCCGCTTCCTGCGGAGCAAATCCCAAGTATAATGCTCCAAGAAAAGTCGCAAAAATACCGACTTGTGCAGCAGCACCGAGAAGCATTAATCTGGGGCTTGAAATAAGTGATGAAAAATCGGTCATTGCACCTATTCCGAGAAATATGAGGGGCGGATACCAACCCTGCGTAACCCCTTGATATAAGGTATTTAAAACGCTGCCGGGCTCATAGATTCCGAGTTTTAAATTAAAATCGGCTACCTGAAACATAGGTATGTTTCCGATAAGGACACCTACGCCTATAGGTATTAAAAGTAAGGGTTCGTAGTCGTATTTTATTGCTAAAAAAATAAAAACCAAACCTGCTACTATCATTATTATATGTCCCCACTGAACATTTGCAAAACCGGAAAATTCATAAAAATTAAATAAGCCTGACAATGCTTCAGGGTATTGCTTGTAAATAAAGCCGTCTGACAGTTTTAATTCATCTTCTGATACAGTTCCCGTTCTGTCGGACAGATTGACTGTTTCATAAACTGCAGAGTAATTAGACGAACTCTTATTAGGGTCTGTATTTCGATAGAGATGAGTAACTTTTTTCGGTTGAAACCGTAACAGGATGTTATTTCCTTCAAGTTCCCAGGTTCCGTTATATCTTTGTTTTGCAGAGTCCAATTCAAATGTTCCGTCCGAATTAAATTTAAGTGCTTTAAAACGTTCTGCCGTATCGTCTGTTTCGTTGGAAATTTTGTAGCCGCCTGTTTTGTTCATCCATCTTCCTTTCAAAAGAACGGATGTATAATCAATACTGTCTTTCTGTAAGTTTTGTTTCGGAGCTTTTCCGTGCAAAAACAAATAAGAAATACTGAAAAGTACAGTAAAAACTGCCACTAATGTTAATATCTTTTTCATTACCTGATTTATTATATTTTTTTACTCAGTTTCTATTCTAATTCCAGCAAAATATCGTTTTGTAAAACAGCATCACCTTCTTTAACCATAATTGCTTTGACTTTTCCTTCTGCCTGTGCCTGTATATTATTTTCCATTTTCATAGCTTCCATTATTAACAATGTATCTCCGGGTGAAACTTCATCTCCTATTTTTACTTTCATCTTAAATATTGTGCCCGGAAGCGGAGCTTTTATCAATTTTCCGACTTTGCTTTTTATTTTAGCATCTTCTTTATTTGTATGAACTTTAGATCTGACTAATTTAGGAGTTTTTGGTTTTACAAGTTCCTGTTCAAGTTCAACTTTGTAATTTGTCCCGTTTATATCAATGTCAATAACATTATTTTCGAAACTGTTAACTACAGCTTCGTATTTATTTCCTCTTACTTTAAATTTGAATTTTTTCATTTTTTATAAATTATTTCTTCTGAATGCGTTGACGGTATAAATTTTAGAACTCCAGGGAGTATAATCTTTCTTTACTTTTTTAATTGTCATTAAGGCACTTTCATCATCATGCAACTGACTGAAATACAAATGAATTGCTGCTGCAATAGCTGCATTTTCCTGCCCTGTTATAAATTCCCCTATTTTTTCACAATTATGACCGTTTTGCTTTTTTTTAAATTTCAAATGGAGTGTTAATAATTTAGGTAAATTTGCAAAAATCAGCCACAAAATGACAAGAGCTGCAAAAACAATGGTATACCCTACTACTGCAATAGTAAAAGCTGATGAATCCATAGTATTTTTTTTATAAAGGTATATTAGAATGTTTTTTAGGCGGATTAATAAGTTTTTTATTTTCAAGTGTTTTAAATGCTCTTATTATCCTGAATCTTGTATTTCGAGGTTCGATAATATCATCTATAAATCCGTACTTTGCTGCTTCATAAGGATTTGCAAACTTCTTTTTGTATTCTTCTTCTTTTTCTGAAATATATTTTATTCTGTCTTCTTCTTTTTCAATATTTTTAATATTCTTCCCTTCCAGAATTTCAACGGCACCGCTTGCTCCCATTACGGCAATTTCGGCAGAGGGCCAAGCATAGTTAATATCTCCTCTTAACTGTTTACAACTCATTACGTCGTGAGCACCTCCGTAAGATTTTCTCAGGGTTACGGTTACTTTCGGAACCGTTGCTTCTCCGTATGCAAAAAGTAACTTTGCACCGTGTGTAATAATTCCTCCGTATTCCTGTGCACTTCCGGGCAAAAATCCGGGAACATCAACCAATGTTAAAAGGGGCACATTAAAGCTGTCGCATAAACGAACAAACCGGGCTGCTTTTCTTGATGCTTCAATATCCAAAACACCGGCTAAAAAATTAGGCTGATTAGCAACTACTCCTACAGGTCTGCCGTCAAACTTGACAAATCCTACAACTATATTTTTAGCATAATGTCTGTGAAACTCAAGAAATTCGCCGTCATCAACAATTGTATAAATAATATCCTTTACATCATAAGGCTGGTTTGGATTTTCAGGAATTATTTCGTTCAAAATATCATCTTTTCTGTCAACAGGGTCTTTACACTCAGTTTGTATAGGATCTTCAAGATTGTTTTGGGGCAAATATTCCAAAACTTTTCTTATCAGCATAATACCTTCATCTTCATCATCGGCTCTGAAATGTGCCACGCCTGATTTTGTAGCATGAACCGTTGCTCCGCCTAAATCTTCGGTTGTAATATCTTCTCCGGTAACGGTTTTTGTAACCTTAGGACCGGTTACAAACATATAGCTTGTTTTATCACTCATAATTACGACGTCTGTAAGAGCCGGAGAATATACGGCACCGCCGGCACATGGTCCGAAAACGGCAGATATTTGCGGTATTACACCTGAAGCTAAGATATTTCGCTGAAAAATTTCGGCATAACCTGCAAGGCTCATTACTCCTTCCTGAATACGTGCACCTCCGCTGTCGTTAATACCTATAACCGGAGCCCCGACCAGCATTGCCTGGTCCATAAGTTTGCAAATTTTCTTGGCATAAGTTTCAGACAGTGAACCTCCGAAAACGGTAAAATCCTGAGCAAATATGTAGACTATTCTGCCGTCAATTGTTCCGTGCCCGGTTACGACACCGTCTCCGAGAAATTGTTGTTTTTCGAGACCGAAATTATGAGAGCGATGCTTTACAAACATATCAAATTCTTCAAAACTCCCTTCATCCAGTATCATTTCAATGCGTTCACGTGCCGTGTATTTGCCTTGCGAATGTTGTTTTTCAATACGTTTCTCTCCTCCTCCGAGGCGAGCTTCTTCACGTAAGTTAATAAGTTTTTGTATTTCTTCCTGACGAGACATATTTAGTTAAAAGTTTAAAGTTTAAAAAGCTGAAAGTAATTTTATTTATTTTCCGCACAATTCGGTTAAAACTCCGAAAGTTGATTTAGGATGCAAAAATCCTATACTTAATCCTTCTGCACCTTTCCTTGCCTGCTTGTCAATAAGCTGAATGCCTTTTTCTTCGGCTTCTTTCAATGATTTATTCACATCCTCGGCAGCAAAAGCTATATGATGTATACCCTGTCCTTTTTTTGCTATAAATTTTGCTATAGGGCTGTCATCTGAAGTCGCTTCAAGCAGTTCAATTTTTGCATCTCCGATTTTGAAAAATGCCGTTTTAACTTTTTGATCTTTTACTTCTTCAACAGCATAGCATTTAAGTCCGAGAACGTTTTCAAAAAAAGTTTTTGCCTCTTCAATGTTATTTACGGCTATTCCGATGTGTTCAATATGCGATAAGTTCATTTTATTAAATTTTATGTTGCAAAAGTTTATATTATCCGGATGTTTATATATGATATATATCAGGAAAAAATGTTTTTAAAAGCATAAAAGAAGTAAATTTTAATGCTATAAAGCTTAAACTTTACAGATTCTCATAGTTCGGAATTTCCTTTAAGAAACTGTAAGTATTATTTTCATAATCCAGCTTACAGCAATAATGCTTAAGTCCGTTTGTAACAATGAGATAATCAGCTTTAAAATTCATATTATAGCGTGCTGCCTGGTCGAATGCCTTTTGGGTAATATTTACTGAAGGAGCTTTGAGTTCTGCAATGACAACAGGTTTTGCAGATGTATTGAACAGAACAATGTCCGCTCGTTTTTCAGTATCATAAACTTTCAGTTGCTTTTCAACGGAAATTAAGCCTTTCGGGTATTTTTTTTCATTTATCAGGTAGCGGATAAATTGCTGACGCACGTATTCTTCAGGCGTAAGAACAACATATTTTTTTCTTATAATGTCAAAAACTTTTTGCTTGTCTGCTTCTTTTATAATTTTTAATTCCGCTTCCGGAAGGTTCAGTTTTTGCATAAGTCTGAAATGTGAAAATTTTTATTCATATACTAAAAAAGATGCGTAATCGACAACTTTAGAAGAAGGATATATTTCTCCCGAATTTCCGTATTTAAGCAGTTCTGTTTTTGCCGAATCGGAAACGGAATTTGCATATTCGAGTAATGTTGCAACGGGTCCGTATCCGCACATACTTATTTTATTTTCTGTTACGGTTTTTATCAAGTTTTCAGGGTTCATTTTTAATATTTCGTTTATTGCCTTCCCGTCTTTAACTTTTCCTTCTTCAGGGCTTAGGTAATGTGAAAAATCTGTTGAGGCTATAACACATATTTTGCGATTGAGTTTTAATGACGCAGTCTTCAATTTTTCGGCAACAAGTTGTGCATTATAATGATTCTGTATCGATATTGTTATCGGTACAATTTTAAAATCATAATCTGCAAAATATCGGAGCAACGGAAGTATAACTTCGCCGGAATGTTCGTATTTATGAGCTTCTTCCGAATAAGGCAGTTCCAGTAATTTACTCAATTCTGTATCTGTTTTGCTGATTCCTGACGGAGTTTCCCATGCATCATTCGGGTCAAGACTTATTTCTTTTCCGTAACCGGAATGATTCGGATTCAGAATAATAAAAGTATCAAATTTTTGCTGTGACGCTTTCAGTATTTCAAAAAAATGTACGGCTTGATATGCCGAGTAAATATAGCCTGCGTGAGGGACTATTCCGCCAAGTATTTTATTTTTTGCTAAATTCAGTTTTATCAAATCAATTTCTGCTTCCCGTATTCTGCTTATAAGGTTTCGGAGTTCTGTTTTATCTGACGGATAAAATTTTCCGGAAACACAGGGTTTTCTTATTTTCATATGCTTATTTTCAAAGTTTTAAAAGGTTAAACCAAAACACCCGTATGTTTAATTATTGCTTTTTATAAAATTATTGTAAGTGCAACAGTCATTTTATGTGTGCTAAATTTATTCAGTATAGTATTTCAATAATAATATAAACATTAAAAATTCGCCAAATTTATACGAAAAAATGACGAATTTTAAACCGTTTAAAAAATCGGATTATTTTTTATCATTATCTAAATACTGTTCTATAAGCTCTATTTTTTTACTCATCAGTTTAATTTTATTTTCCAACTCATTAATTATATCATCCTTTTCCCGTAGTTGTTTATTTAATTCTATAATTTGTAATTGCTGATTTTCAACAGCTTCCAATGTCTCGAAACTCATACGTGTCATATTAACACCCTCTTTTTCGTCTTTTGCGGGAGTCAGCCACGGTAAATGTTTATTTTTGTTTATAAATTCTTCTATTTCTTCAATTTTAATATTTTTTTTATACTCATTACTAAAAACAAAATCAGGTTTTGTATAAATACCGCCGCCGCCGATTGCTCCGTAAAAAATATCTCCGGTTACACGTGCATCTCCTTCAACTGTAAAAATTTTATCCGGAACGTTTGTATTAATTCCGAAATTACCGTTTTTTAAAACAGTAACTGCATTGCGTCTGGTTTCAGGCAACGGAGGTATTGCAGGGGTTCCGTTTCCTATAACAAATAAATAACTTTCAGGATTATAAGAGTTAGTTACCGGGTAAGGTTCGTTATATGCTCCAATCACGAAACAACCTCCTGAAGCGGCTTGTGTATTATAGCCGAATGCTATTGAACCGTCTCCTGATGCAATAGTATTGGATCCTGCAGCCCATGACGCAGCACCGGAAGCTGTTGTATTATCTCCGAATGCAATTGAAGCGTCTGCATCAGCTAATGTATTATGACCTATTGCAACAGAAAACAGACCGTTTGCATGACTTTCTGAGCCCATAGCTAAAGATGACTCCCCCCATGCAACAGTATTGTTTCCCATAGCTATAGAATTAAGACCGGCAGCTTCTGTCTGATAACCCATAGCAGTAGATGCAAATCCGCTTGCCAGAGTTGAGTCTCCCATTGCGGTAGAATTATCTCCGCTTGCTACGGATCCTATTCCCATTGCTGTAGAGGACATTCCGGAAGCTAAAGTATGAGAACCCATTGCAAGAGCAGCTTCGCCTTCTGCAATTGTAGAATCTCCCATTGCCAGGGACGCACCTCCTTTAGCTCGAGAATACCACCCCATTGCCGTTGACCCTCCGCCGCTTGCAACAGTATTGTATCCCATAGCAATATCTAAGGTATCAAAAGCCGTTGTGAAGGCTCCCATAGTAAAAGAAGCCACACCTTTCGCCAAAGTTTGAAATCCGAGAGCCATAGAACCTCTTCCTATTGCAGTATCTTGTGACCCGAAAACAAATGAGCCTTTGCCGAGAGCGGCAGATTTATTTCCGAAAACAAATGAGTTTGAATCGTTTGCTAAAACCTCTGAACCGAAAGCATATGAATTAGAACCGTTTGCTCTTGATTTATAACCGATAGCCGTAGAATTTAATCCGGATGAAACAACCTTATATCCCATCGCCTGTGAATAATTTCCTATTGCTTTAGATTCAAAACCTGTAGCCATAGAGTTGAGACCTACACTGTCAGGCGATTCTATCAAAACTCTTCCTGTTAAAAAGGCTTCTTTCAGAGGGTACCAAAGAATTCTTGCTTCACTCGGGTTAACGGTATCAGGTATCAACGAAGCATTTATTCTGAAATAGTCTGTTCCGCCTGCTTTTGCAGTAGAATATCTTCCGACAGCGAAACCTCCTGCGGCTCCTTTTACACTTTCGTTTATATAAATTCTGGTACTGTCAATTCCCGTATAGAAATATTTTTCGGCTGCAGTTCCTTTTGCCAAAGAGTATCTTCCTACGGCAAAGCCGCCTGCTACACCTTTTGCTCCGCCTGAAGTATAAACTCTTGTGCTGTCAGGGGTTACAAGAAAATATGTCGTATCGGGCAAACCCTTTGCTAACGGATATCTTCCTACGGCAAAACCTCCCGATGTACCTTTAGTTCCGTCTTTTACATATATTCTGACACCCTCGGATGTAACTTTCATTATAGTTTTCCCGAATTTATCCTTTATTTCAAACAGAGCCGAATCCGGTGCAGCTCCGTCATCAGCTTGAATAACAAGCTTACCTGAAGGTGCGGAGGTTCCTACTCCTACATTTCCGCTGTTATAAAAAATAGAGGAACCGTTGTTTATCCACTGACTTGTCCCGTTAGCACTTTGATTTGCGTATAATGCGTAAGGGACTGATAAGAGCCGGCTTGTTCCCATATCAGTATAGTTTGTTCCGCCGTTTTCGTCAACGGCAATTTTTATGAAGTATAAGTCATTACCCCAATCAACAGAAGCAAAAACATCATTTGTTGTTCCTTCTCCTACATTCAAAGTTATTAAACCGAATTGATTAGTTGTAAGGTTCCAAGTTTCGGTATAAACAGGAGTCCCTGTTTCATTTCCCTGTAATATGCTTACTTCAATTCCTACATTCTTGTTTGAAAGAACATTACCGGAAGCATCTCTGATTACCGCCTGATATTT
>JALSMF010000298.1 GCA_026987795.1 Bacteroidales bacterium | reverse complement strand
GAATGAGGGAGTTGATACAGGAAAAATAATAGCTCAAAAAGCGGTGGATTTAACAGGATGTAAAACTTCAGAAGAAGTCGAAAAAAGAGGTTTGGCAGTTGAACATCAGTTTTATTCAGAAACATTAAAGCATTTATTTAAATAAAAAAACTTAACCATTCTTAACTTATTAATGGTAAAATATTAAGAGAAAACTTTTAACTTTATAAACTTTCAACTAAAAAAAATGTGCGGAATTGTAGGTTTCATAGGCGAAGAAAAAATAGTTTACGATATTATGTCCGGGCTTCTGACTTTACAACACAGAGGGCAGGACTCTGCCGGTATCGTAACTTTTAAAGATATTTTTCATACAAAAAAAGGACTCGGTTTGGTAAACGAAGTCTTTAACGAAAGGCATATGGAACGCCTTGCAGGTAAAGTCGGTTTGGGGCATGTGCGTTACACAACACACGGAACAGGTGATATACTTAATGCACAGCCGATTACGACAAACTATCCGTTCGGTATTTCAATGGTACACAACGGCAATGTTACTAATTTTAAGAAGATGAATAAGGCACTTTATCAAGATTATCATGTGCTGCCGACCTCTTCTAATGATTTGGAAATCTTACTCTATACCTTTGCCGCAGAACTCAAAAGTAAAGATTTAAAGAACATATCGGTAGAGGATATTTTCGATGCCGTAAAACTTACTCAACAAAAAATTGAAGGTGCTTATGCCGTAATTTCTGTCATAGCAAATTACGGTTTGCTTGCTTTTATGGATCCCAACGGAATTCGTCCCTTAATTCTCGGAAAAAAAGTAACGAAAAAAGGTGTTGTTTACGGTTTTGCTTCGGAAAGTATTACTTTCGACCATCTCGGCTATGATATTGTAAGAAACTTACTTCCCGGAGAGATTATTTTTATTGATAACAACAATAAAGTTCACTCAACAATCGGTTTTGCAAAAAAGCAACATTTCTGCTCTTTTGAATACATTTATTTTGCCAGAGAAGATTCCGTTTTTTACAATAAAAATGTTGCCGGAAGACGTGTAAGAATGGGAAATTTTATAGCAAAGCAAATTAAAGATGCCGGTTTAAAACCTGATGTCGTTATTGATGTTCCCGCATCAGGCTATTTTGCTGCATCCGGTTTGGCGGAAGCTCTTGAAATTCCGTATCACAGAGGTTTGGTAAAGAGTAATTACATAGGAAGAAGTTTTATAGCACCCAAGCAAAGTGAAAGAGAAAGCATTGTTAAACAGAAACTTAACCCGATTAAAAAAGCTATTAACGGTAAAAAAATTGCCGTGGTTGATGATTCAATCGTAAGAGGAACAACATCAAAACGTATCGTACAAATTTTAAGAGATGCCGGAGCAAAAGAAATTTATTTCGTTTCAGCCGCTCCGCCTGTTATTAATCCTTGTGTTTACGGCATCGATATGTCGGCAAAAACAGAACTGATTGCTTCAAACTTGACGACAGATGAAGTTTGTACGTTTATAGGTGCTGATGCTTTATTTTATTTAAAACCTGATGATTTACCTAAACTTTTTAAAGAATTATCTGTATGCACGGCATGTTTTACAGGCAACTACCCGACAGGTAATATTGAAGAAATGCTGCAAGATATCGAAGATGAAAAAAAACAAATGAGAATTTTATTTTGATATTTTTTTAAAAAAACATGATTTTTTTTTGTGTATTAAAAAAATCTTCTACATTTGCAGTGAAATAATTCACAATGAATATTAATTCACATAGAAAAAGCAGAAAGACGGTCCTTCCGGTTAAGACAACGGAACGATTGCTTTTGTACAAAACAATTTTGGCTGAGCTTTTGGAGCAGGGAGAGGAATATATCCATTCATACAGGCTTGCAGAAATAGCAAAAAATAATGCTGCACAAGTT
>JALSMF010000297.1 GCA_026987795.1 Bacteroidales bacterium | reverse complement strand
AATGACAACAGAGGCGGCTATTTTTTTGCAATTAATCCTAACGGTGCAAGAACCGATATTTTAATTGCCGGTAACGAAGAAGGAAATAAAGATTGGAACGGCGTATGGGATGCTAAAACATCCGTAACCGCAAAAGGTTGGTTTGCCGAAATATATATTCCTTTCAGCACATTACAATTCAAAAACAATGAGAATTTAGATTGGTCAATAAATTTTGAACGCGATATTGTTTCAAAAAATGAACAAGCTCTTTGGCAGGGATGGACAAGAGATAACAGCATCTTTGCTGTTGTTAATGCCGGTAATATAGCTGATTTAAAAGACATTACGTATGCAAAAAAATTTGAATTTAAGCCGTATACACTTACAGGAATACAATACAACAGAGATTTTGACAATGAATATCCCGTAAAGTTAGGTGCCGATTTAAACTTTAATATTACCCCTTCATTAAAACTAAATCTGACAAGTTTTACGGATTTTGCACAAGTTGAATCAGACAGAATTCCCGTAAACCTGTCTCGTTTCAGCGTTTATTACCCTGAAAAAAGAGCTTTTTTTTTAGAAGGATATGATAAATTTCGTTTTTATCTCGGCGACAGAAATACTGTTTTTTATACCCGTACACTCGGAACAGAAAACGAACAAACAGTGCCCATAATCGGAGCCGTAAGACTGTTCGGAAAAGCCGGAAAAAGCAATATCGGCTTTGTAAATTTAGAGGAGGAAAAAATTGATACCGTATCAGCAACTAACAATACCGTTTTCAGATATAAATATGATATAGGTAAGCAATCATATATAGGCGGAATTTTTACAAATAAAGTAAATAATACTGTTTCAAATCAGGTATTAGGTCTTGATGCGTCTTACCAAACTTCCGAATTCCTGAAAAATAAAAACCTTGTAATTACGGCAAGTGTTGCAGGCAGCGGAGAGGATTTTAAATTATCGAATAATTCTTTGACTTACAGGATATTCTCCGACTACCCCAACGACCTGATTGACAACTATATGAGCATTGCAACTATGCAGGAAGGCTTTAATCCGGAATTAGGTTATATGCAAAGAACC
Organism: Bacteroidales bacterium; assembly: GCA_026987795.1. Classification (GTDB taxonomy): domain Bacteria; phylum Bacteroidota; class Bacteroidia; order Bacteroidales; family JAADGE01; genus JAADGE01. The sequence continues at coordinate 839 of JALSMF010000297.1, read as the reverse complement.
GATTATCGTTCTTACAGCTGGTATTTTCGGCTTACTCCCAGAATTTTTACAAAATACGGAGTGAGAAAAATGCTGTTTAAGCCGTGGGGATTTACAATTTACCAAACCTTAAGCACCGGAGAACTTGAAAGTTTATGGAATGAAACCAGACCTCTCGGTGCTGTTTTTAAATCGGGCGAACGCTTTGAGGTTAATTTTAAACAACTTTTTGACCGGTTAGACGAAAACTTTGAGATTACCGATGATATTACAATTCCGGAAGGTAAATATTGGATGTACAGAAATGAATTGCAATTTGAGACTAACAGTTCAAGGCGAATTCGGATAGGTTTGTTTTATAATTGGGGCGGCTTCTATACGGGAAAAATAAAAACATTTGAGAGCGAAACCGGAATAAACCTCAATAAACATTTTAACATAAATGTAAGCTACACACTGAATGCCGTGAGTTTACCGGAAGGAGATATTACTACACACGAATTAGCAAATTATATTAACTATGCGTTTAATACAAAATTAAACATTACCTTTTTCGGACAATGGAACAGTCTTGAAGACATTCTGCTCTTTAATTTTCGTTTGCATTGGATACCTGTGGTCGGTTCGGATATTTATTTGGTTTATAATACAAATTATAACGAGCCTGTAAAACAAGTTGAACTTTTGAAACCGGAAACAAGTGCAGGAATCTTAAAACTTGTATGGAGGTTTACATTTTAAATCTTTTCAGCTTTATAGTAAACAGTACTGCTGTTTTCCTCTCTGAATATTTTTTCGGCATATTTAATAATATCAGCAGCAGAAATATTATTATAAATGTCAAGCTCGTTATTAATTAA
>JALSMF010000296.1 GCA_026987795.1 Bacteroidales bacterium | reverse complement strand
GAACCATCAAAATGCGTTAATGGATGCGTTAGCCATAATTTTTGCATTGAACAGACAGATTGTTTTCTTGGCACGTTCAGATATTTTTCAAAATTCTCTTGTGGCTAAAATATTGTTTTTTCTGAAAATATTGCCTGTTTACAGAATGCGTGACGGAAAAGAAAAATTGAAGCTTAATGAGTTGATTTATAATAAAACAATTCAGGTTCTTAAAAATAAACGCCCTGTTGTAATCTTTCCTGAAGCTCAGCATATTGATAAAAAGCATTTAAGAAGGTTGAAAAAAAGTATTCAAAGAGTCGCTTTTAAACTGGAGGAAGATTCTGATTTTAAGGCTGACATACAAATAGTGCCGACAGGTATTTATTATTCTAATTATTGGAATTTCAGATCGAAACTTTATGTGAGTTTCGGGAAGCCTTTGAGCTTAAAAGACTATATTGAAGAGTATAAAAATGACCCGGCAAAAGCAATGCTTAAATTCGGAAATTTATTACATGAAAAAATTACCGAACAGATAATTCATATAAAAGATTTGCAGACACATGATGAATATGATTTTCTGTCGGATGTTTGCGACAGTGAAATTGCACGTGTATTATCTGTATATCCGTTACATTTTGAAAATAAGGTAAAGGTTGATAAAGAGACTGTAAAGAGAGCAGATAAATTAAAAGAAGAGAGCCCTGAGAAATTTAATGAGCTGATGGAAGATGTTCGCAGATATAAAAAAGGTTTAGAAGACTTCAAATTAAAGGATTGGGTTTTGGAAAAGAGAGAGCCGACCGGAAGGCTGATACATAAAATAATTTTGCTGATTTTAGGCTTTCCTGTTTATGTATATGGTGCGGTTAATAACATCATTCCCTATTTGTTGCCTAAAATTATAACAAGAAAATTACAGGACAGACAGTTTGAGAGCTCCGTAGTTTACGGCTTAGGTTTGTTTTCTTTTCCTGTTTTTTATATTCTTCAGTCTCTGGTATTTTGGTTTATTACCAAGTCTTTTTTATATACGATAATTTATTTTGTGTCATTGCCTGTTTTCGGATTGATTGCTTTTGTTTATTCAAGATTGTTTGTAAAAACTTTAGGACAGTTACGGTTTAATAAGAACAGAGACAATGAAAAAATGAAAAATCTTTTACGCTTAAGAGAAAAAATAATTTTGACAATTAAAAACGTTAAATAAAAAAAGCACCTTTTCAGGTGCTTTAATTTTTTTGCTTAGCCTGCTAAAGATTCATTACTTAACTGCATCTTCAGCTTTTTCTTCAACGGCAGTTGCTTCGTCAGCAGCATCCTGAGCTGCAGAATCAACAGTTTCAACTGCATCTTGGACTGTAGAGTCCATGGTTTCGGCAGCTTCATCCATTGCTTCGTTTAAGATGTTTTCAATTTCGGCAGCAGCCTCTTTTGCATCATCTTCATCGCTTCCGCAGGAAGTAAATACAGTTGCAATACCGAAAAAGAATGCAAGGGCAATAATTGAGAAATAACGTTTTTTCATGATAAACAGAATTTAAATTATTAGTTAATATTTTTATATCTATACAAATGTAAGAAAAAAAAATAAGAATCCGTCTAAAATGTTAAAAAAAGTTAATTTTTTTAAGAATAAGCATAAAAAAACATACCTGAGAATTGCAGGTATGTTTCTGTTACGTTGTTATGGTTTTATTATTTTTTTACTGCTGCAACATCTTCGAGGGTAATATCATTTGCATTATTTCCCCATGCATGGTCTACATAATTAACAACATCAACAATTTCCTGATCGCTTAATTGATTTTTGAAGGCAGCCATAGCAGTTCCTTCTTTTCCGTTTACAACCATATCAAGATTTACTGTTTTTCCTTTTAAAGCAGGAAATGAAGGGTCTAAACCTTCTCCGTTTTCTTGGTGACAAGCCAT
>JALSMF010000295.1 GCA_026987795.1 Bacteroidales bacterium | reverse complement strand
CTGACTGCCCTACTAATGCAACTGTTTGACCTTTTTTAACTTCAAGATTAATGTTTTTCAGAACAAAGATATTTTCGTAAGCAAAAGAAACATTTAGAAATTCTATTTTTTCTTCAAAAGTTTTAATCTCTTCGGCGTTTTTTTTCTCTTTTATATCGTTTTCTGCATTTAAAATAATATTTATCCTGTCTATTGAGGCTGCTCCTTTTTGAACATTATAGATTGCCGTAGAGAATGCTTTTGCGGGATTTATAATTTGAGAAAACACGGCTATATAACCGATAAATGCTTCCGGAGACAGAGTGCTTTGATTATTTAAAACCAAAGAACCTCCGTAATACATAATTCCGGTAATCATTAAAACTCCTAAAAATTCGCTCATCGGAGATGCAAGGTAATTTTTTCGGTAAACCTTGTTCATTGTGTTGTTGTAATCTTCGTTAAAAGCAAGAAAGTTTTTAAAAACAAAGTTTTCGGCAGTAAATGCTTTTATAATTCTTAAACCGGAAAGAGTTTCTTCTATTTTAGAAAGCAATGTTCCCATTTGGTCTTGTGCTTTTCGGGACATTCTTTTCAAAGACCTTCCTATTGTTCCGATGATGATTCCGCTTACGGGTATCAGAATAAGAACAAAGAGCGTAAGTTGAGGGCTCATAATTACAAGTGTAGTAAGATAAACAATGATTGTCAGCGGATTACGAATAAGCATTTCGACAGAAGTCATTATTGTCCATTCAATTTCTTTTAAGTCGTTGGTCATTTTGCTCATTATATCTCCTTTTTTTTCTTCTGAAAAATATGAGAAGGGCAAATCGAGAATTTTTTTGTAAATTTTATTTCGCATATCTCTTATAACACCGTTTCGGACAGGTACCATCACAAATTTTGAGAAGTAGAAAAGTATATTTTTCAGCAGTATCATAATAACTACAAATCCGCTAACTATAAGAAGGGCTTCTTTTTTTCCGTATATTTCTATTATCTGACCGAGATAATAATTTACAAATTCGTTAAATGTGTTTCCTGAAAAAGAGAATTCCGGTTTAACCGTAACAACTTCTTCCTGCCCGAATAAAACGCGAAGAAACGGGATTATCATCAATAAAGAGAAAACGGAGAAAATTATTTGAAAAATATTCAGAATAAAATTGAGAACTATATTCAGATAATACGGTTTAACGTAAACTAATATTTTTTTCAGTTTTTTCACGGCTGTATTTTAAAATTCTTTTGCTGTTATGTTCCAATTTGAATAGCCGAAAAGCTGTTTTCCTCCGAATATTTTTTTGGAAATAAAGGTTAGTATTCTGCTTTTCAGTTTTTCGTGCTTCATTTTTTTTCTTTTCGGTTTATATTTTTTATCAAAATTAAGTTGATGTTCCCAGTTAAATGTTTTTATTTTTTCTTCCATCACTTTCGGATGAGTTCCGGTAAAAACAGGAAGTTTTGACATATTTCCGTAATCAAACCAATCGCTTTTTTGTTCGTATTCTTTTTCAACTTTTTCTTTTCCTTTATGTATAGCGGCTAAAGATTTTGTTTTTTTCTGCATATATTCCGGCGGACGCACCCAGCCGTAGTGATAAATATAAGCATCTAATTCAACTACGTTAAGCGGAAATGTTCCGTTTTTTTGCCTGTAATTTTTCCCGTCAAAATTCGGAACTCTTTTGAACGATTGTGCCGAGCGAAATGAGTAAATATCGGGTTTATTTCTTATCAGCCTGATTTCTTTAGGATACCATCCGTGAAAATCTATGTAATGATTATAGTCGCCGTAAAAATGTTTGTATTGAAACAGGAATCCTTCGACTTCTTCATTATCAAGGTATTTTTTGCAGGCACTGACTATTTTGTCAAGATATTTTTCGTGTATTACCTCATCTGCCTGCAAATGCAACAGCCAATCGCCGGT
>JALSMF010000294.1 GCA_026987795.1 Bacteroidales bacterium | reverse complement strand
CAATTGTGCGACAAAACTGTATTGTGTTGTTTCGGTACAAATTCCCCTGATTTTATTTTTATGAGGGTTTTTGTTTTCGGGTAACTGATAAAATTTTGTGCCTTCGTAATGGTTTGACAGAACAGTTTCGATATCTTTTCTTGTTATCTTTTTATTCGGCTTAAATGAAAACGGCAAAATATCTTTTTCTGTATATTGCTTTTCAGAAAAATAATTAATTCCTGCAAGGTGTCTGGGAACATTATAATTTGCAATGTTGCAGGCAGAATCGCCGTATGCTTTTCGAAAATTGAATTTACCGTCGGTTTTGGTATTATACCATCCTCGTTTTATTGCATATTCAATAATATCCGGCGAAGCAAGAAAATTTGTTGTGTCTTGTAAATTAACTTCTTGAATCGTATAGTAATTAGGAATAATTGCGACTTCGTCATCCGGAATGCGCTGAGCGAGCCATCTTTTTCCTTTTACTGCGGCAAACATCCAAACTTCGTTATTATCTGCAATCGTATAAGTTCTTCCTGACGATTCATATCCGTATTTTTCAATAATTTTACCGGCAATTTTTACTGCATTTTTTGCACTTGTTGATTGTTCCGCTAATATTTTCCTTAAATAAAATCCTATTTTTCCTGTTGCGGTATCTTCTTTTGATGCGCATGCATCTGAACATATTAAAACAGAATTTTCGTTTAAATAAGCATCACCGAATTTTTGTTTTGTTACCTGAAAGCGAAGGTATGAGAATGTTTTTTTTATTTGCGGAATTTTTGTTCCGTTAAGCAACAGTAAAGAATCTGTGTTTTTGTATTTTTTTTGCGGAACTTTAAACCAGTTTACTATCATCTCCGGACCGCCGTCGTCTTCGTTATGACCTATTAAAACCGAGCTGTCGGCACTTGTATTTTTACCTGCCGCAATTGTATAACAATTTATATTTTTTTGAGAAAAGGCATTGTTTGATAACAAGGTTATCAGCAGTATATTTATTAAAATTTTCATATTAAGAATTATTTGTTAAAAATGACAAAACTCATAATAAAATTATTCTAAAATTTATAAATTTACGGAAATTTTTAAAAATTTCAAATTAAAAAAAGAACGATGTCAAAAAGAACAATTGTTACAATGCCCGGAGACGGAATAGGAAAAGCCGTTCTCGATGAAGCTTTAAGAGTATTGGAAGCTGCCGGATTTGATGCCGAATATGTTGAAGGTGATATTGGCTGGGAATTCTGGAAAAAAGAAGGAAATCCTTTGCCGCAAAGAACCATTGACTTAATTGCGGAACACAAAATAGCACTGTTCGGGGCAATTACGTCTAAACCTAAAGATGAAGCATTTGAAGAACTTGCACCGGAATTAAAAGATAAAGGTTTAGTTTATTCCAGTCCGATTGTAGGCTTACGTCAGCATTTCGGTTTAGAAATTTGTGCTCGTCCTTGCCGAACTTACAAAGGCAATCCCTTGAACTTTATAAGACGCGGTAAAGGTGATGAAATTGAAGAGCCGGAAATAGACGTGGTAATTTTCAGACAAAATACTGAAGGGCTATACGGCGGCGTTGAGTGGAGCAATCCGGAGCAAAAGGTTTATGATATGTTTATGACTCATCCTAAATTTAAGAAGAATTTCGGACATGTTCCTAAAGAAGATATTTCAATTTCAACAAGAATTTTTACGAAAGAAAGAACTGAAAATATTTTAAGAGCGGCATTTGATTATGCAAAAAAATACGGTTATAAATCGGTTACGCTTGCAGAAAAACCTAATGTTATAAGAGAAACTTCTGGTATGATGTATAAAATGGCTTTGGCAATGCAAGCAAAAGATTATCCGGAAATAGAATTGTGGAATACCAATATCGATGCTCAAATGATGTGGTTGACCAAAAATCCGGAGAATTACGGTGTTATT
>JALSMF010000293.1 GCA_026987795.1 Bacteroidales bacterium | reverse complement strand
AAATGATATTTTTGAAATCAAACAACTTGAAGAGCAATCAAACGGCGGAAAAGGCGATTTTTTGTTTGAAAGAGTATATGGTAAATACGACAAATATTTGGTTTTGTATGAATATTTTTGGCAAGACGATAAGGGTTCGCCCAAACTGCAAGTTTTGGATTTCAGTCCGGTTTTTGATAAAAAGGCATTGAACAATCAAACTTCGGAAGTCAAGCAAAACAGCAACGGCATCATTGGTAAATATCAATATTTAAGTCAAATATTTAGTGAAAAAGATGAATTTTATCCCGACTTGGTTAAGTATTTAAAAAAAATAAACGGCGAAGTTACTTCCGAAAAACAAATTGCCGAAATTTTCGATTTAAGAAATCTATTGTTAAAGTATACGAATGAAAAAACCGAGGATTTTTATTATGCAAAAGGCGAAAATGATACGGTTTTATGGAAAAAAGCGGAAAAAGAACTTATTTCCGCAGGTTTTATGCCGGTTTATACCGAAGGAATGTTTGCTTATCTCGATAAAGCCGTTATATTGAAAGATGCTGTAAATAAATATGCTTCGGAAGCTTTTAAGCTAAAATTGTTTTTTGAGGAAGAAATTGCAAAAAATTCGGGCGGGGAATATCCTTATTCGGCTTTGGAAGATCAATTTGATGCTTTTAATTATGCTTATAAACTATATTCAAATTACAGTGATACGAAATATTACAAAGAAATAAAAAGCGATTTCAGAAGTTTATTGCTTGATTTTGTCGATATTCATAAAGTTGAAGAAAGATGTTATGCGGGCAATTTATATTTTGCCGATTATCCTTGGATGGCGGATTGCGATTTACCCGTGAAATTTCAAGAAAAATTCCCTAATAATAAATTTACTTTTTTGTTTGAAAGATTACAAAACAATATGTCGGAATTCAATCCGAAATTGTCTGTATATTTGATTGTTGCCGAAGAACTTCATACAAAAAAGAGAAAAAATGAAGATTACATCGATTATGAACGAAGATTTACCGATGAAAAGCTAAACAAATTATTCAATTATTGGGAAAACGGTATGGATGTGGTGCATTCTATCAAAATACAAAATTTAAAAACCGAATATTTGGTATATAGATTTTATTCCGATAAAAATAAAGCTTTATCGGAATTGAAAAAAATAAAAAAATCCATTCCTTCGGCAAGAATTGTTAAAGCATCTGTTGGTGAAAATCAAGATGTTATGGTAGAGGAATAAACAAAATGGAAGTAGAAAAACAGATAACTTATTCGTAATTAAAATAACAAATAAAAAAATGAAAAACAAAGTATTCTTAATTTTAGCAGCAGTTCTTATATTTTCATGTAAAGAAAACACCGGAACGAAAGAAAATAATGGCACGAAAGCAAACAACGGTATCAACAAATTTGATATAGTCGGCAGTTTGGAAATGTCAAGCGGCCCGCATGATTTAGCAGTCAAAGACAATTATCTGTTTGCTTGTATAAACGATAAAATAGATATCATTGATATTTCCGATGTTAGCAAACCGGTAAAAATTTCAACTTTTGATGATTTATTCGAAGGAAATAATTTTCAAAGTCTATATAGACAGGGAAATGTTTTATATGCAGGATGTACACAAGCTGCCGGTGTGTATGCTTTGGATATTAGCAATCCCAAATCTGTCGAGATTTTACATAAAAATTTGAATAAAATAGACGGAAACAAAGTAAAAGCTTACGATTTGTTTGTCGATGATAAGTTTCTTTGGGTATCGGGAAGCGGAATGATTGTAAAATATGATAAAAACACTTTGCAGGCATTGGGTCATTACACGCTGTCAGGAAGCGGCAATACCGGAGAAGGCGTATGGGCAAATGCAACGAATGTTTTTATGAGCACTATAAACGGGCACGTTTACAGTTTTGATAAAAACAATTTGTCAAAAGGAATTATCGGAGATTTTACCTTTACAAACCAACCCGGGCATAAACACTGGGGACGTTCCGTTGTCGGCAAAGATAACCTGTTATATTGGGCGGATTGGGGTGCAGGATTTGTTACACTGGACATTTCAAATCCCGAAAAACTAAAACCTGTTGCAATTATTACACAATCGTCTTTTAAACAAGATTTTCCCGATGCCGAAGGAACCAATGTATATGATGTGTTGATTCATAATAAAAACGGAAAAATTTACTTGGCAAACGGTTGGAGCGGCATAGTAGAAATTGACCCTGCCGATCCCGGACACGTTACTTCGCTTAAAGATTATAAATACAAACAATATTATTGTATAGAACAATATGATAAATATGTAATTTTAAGCGACATCGTAGGAGGACGTAACAATGAAATGAAAGGAATTGATATTATAAAAATAACGGATTGAGAGGAAGGGAAAAAGGCTTGATGGCAGATGCTAAACGCAGTTAAGTCCCGAGTATTCGGGAACTGATGAAATTAAACGATTAAACAAAAAAAATGAAAACAAAACTAATTATCTTATTTCTAACATTATCCAATTTAAGTTTTTCGCAAAATTCCTATAAGTTTTCTGCCAAAGACGATTTAAATTCGGATAAAATTGCAGATGAAATTCAGCTAAAATCAGTAGATTATGCAACCACTTTATTTGTAAATAACAAGTCTGTTGCGGTAGAATTTGAAGACGCAGATGTTATCGGTTTTAAAATAATTGATATTGATAAAAACGACTCTTATAAAGAAATACTCGTAGCAGGAGAAGACCCCGGAGGAACGGCGGTATCTGAAATTTATTGGTACGACGGTAAGCAAATATTATATATGAAGAGATTAAACAATCCGGTTATTAACGGAAACGGATTTGTATATGATGATTCTTGGGAAAGTTTTTGGTCGAAAAGAGACAAATATAAATTGGACCGTAAAACCCGTCAACTAAAAATTATCCCGCAGTTTGCTTATTATGTTGGTGTTAAAGATGTCGTTGTGAAAAATTGGTTTGCAATATATTCCGACAAAAAAATGACTGAAAAACTTGCTACTTTAAGCAAAAAATCCAAAATAGAAATTTTGCTGTGTGATACACAAAACAGCAATGATGAAAACGATTTTATTTATTTGATTAAATCAAAAACCGGCTTAATAGGGTGGGTAACATCAGAAATATTACAAAAAAATTGCGAAGGATTTAATTATGCAGGATAGAAAAAGCATCTCCTTTTTGAGAGGGGGCAGTGTTGTATAGAGCAGAAACAGAATATACTCCGGATGAAGTAAGACAAATAAATAATTTTTAACATTAACGGGAAGAGTAAAATATATTTCTTACCGCTCTTTTTTTAAATACTCAAAAAAAACATTTGTATTTTAATAAAAATAACTATTTTTGCAGCCCGATTTAAGAATTTAACGAGGCATTAAAAGTTCCGGAATAAAAAAGCGGGCGCCTCTTAAACACACTAAAAATATTATAAAATGTATGCAATTGTAGAAATAGCAGGGCAACAGTTCAAAGTTGAAAAAGACCGAAAAATATTTGTCCACAGATTGGAAGAGAAAGAAGGAAACAACGTAATATTTGACAAAGTCTTATTGATTGATGACGGTAAAAAAGTTACAGTCGGAACTCCTGTTGTTACCGGAGCAGAGGTAAAAGCAAAAGTTCTTGCCCATATGAAAGGAGATAAAGTTTTAGTATTCAAGAAAAAAAGAAGAAAAGGGTACCAAAAACTTAACGGGCATCGCCAGTATATGTCGCATATTGAAATTGAAGACATTACTTTAGGCGGAAAAACAACAGCAAAAAAAGAGACAGTCAAAAAAGAAGAGAAGAAAGAAAAACCGGCAGCAAAAAAAACAGCTGCAACAAAAAAAGAAAAACCTGATAACTTAGCTAAAATTGAAGGTATCGGACCAAAAATTGCCGGAATATTAGTTGAGGCAGGAATTGACTCTTATAAAAAATTGGCTGAAGCAAAAGTTGCTGAAATATCGGAAATTTTAGTTAAAGCCGGCGGAAATGCTTATAACAGGTTTGACCCGACAACTTGGCCCGAGCAGGCTAAACTTGCTGCAGAAGGCAATTGGGATGAACTTAAAAAATTACAAGACAAGCTGAACGGCGGAAAAACTGAATAAAATAACCTATTTAAACAAAATATCATGGCACATAAGAAAGGAATGGGTAGCTCCCGAAACGGAAGAGATTCGGAAAGCAAAAGGTTAGGAGTGAAATTATACGGAGGACAAAAAGTTATTGCAGGAAATATTATTGTTCGTCAAAGAGGAACAAGACATTTTCCCGGTAATAATGTAGGAATGGGAAAAGACCACACATTATTTGCTTTAACCGACGGAATTGTTAAATTTCAAAAGAAAAGAAATAACAAATCTTACGTTTCTGTTGAACCTGCAGAAAAATAAATAAAATTAATTCAAAATGACAAACTCCCGTTACTTCGTAATAAATGCGATAACGGGATTTTTTTATTAAAACCGACAATATGTTGACATTATATCAAATCAGAAATAATACGGAAGAAATCATTAAAAAACTGTCCGTAAGAAACAAAGATTTCAGTGAACCGGTTTACGAGGCAATTAAAATTGACGATGAAAGACGAGAAATAAAAGGGAAGTCAGATTTAATACTTGCCGAATCAAATAAACTTGCAAAAAGTATAGGGCAGTTGTTTAAAGAAGGAAAGCAAGCGGAGGCTAACCAAGCAAAAGAGAAAGCAATATCTCTAAAAGAGGAAGTAAAAAAGCTTGCACGTAAATTAAATGAAACCGAAAATAAGCTTTTACAGGTTTTATCAGAAATTCCTAATATCCCGAACGAGCTTGTTCCCGAAGGAAAATCAGATACGGATAATGAAGAGATAAGAAACGGAGGCGTAATACCGAAATTAAATAAAAAGATTCCGCACTGGGAATTAGCAGATAAATATGATTTGATAGATTTTGAACTTGGAAATAAAATTACCGGAGCAGGTTTTCCGGTGTATAAAGGTAAAGGAGCAAAATTGCAACGTGCTTTAATCAATTTTTTCCTCGAAGAAGCTGAAAAAGCAGGATTTACGGAAATAATGCCGCCCTTGGTTATCAATGAGGATTCCGGTTTCGGAACGGGACAACTGCCCGATAAAGAAGGACAAATGTATCAAATAACTGAAGATAAACTGTTCTTGATACCTACGGCTGAAGTTCCGTTGACAAACATATACCGAAACGTAATTTTAAAAGCCGAAGATTTTCCGATAAAACTTACTGCATACTCTTCATGTTTCAGGCGTGAAGCCGGTTCATACGGAAAAGACGTAAGAGGGCTAAACCGTCTGCACCAGTTTGATAAAGTTGAAATTGTGCAAATTCAACATCCTGATAAATCGTATAAAACTTTAGATGAAATGGTTGTTTATGTAGAATCCTTGGTGCAAAAACTAGAATTACCTTACCGTATAGTTCGTTTATGCGGCGGCGATTTGGGTTTCACTTCGGCTCTTACTTACGACTTTGAAGTGTATTCCGCAGGGCAGGATAAATGGCTGGAAGTAAGTTCGGTATCAAATTTTGAAAGCTTTCAGGCAAACCGTCTAAAACTTCGGTTTAAAGAAACCGGAGAAAAACAGACAAAATTGGCTCATACGCTCAACGGCAGTGCACTTGCACTTCCTCGTATAGTGGCTGCACTTTTGGAAAATAACTATACCGAAAACGGTATTAAAATACCTGGAGTATTACAAAAATTTACTAAATTTGACTTTATTAATTAATTTTAAATATAAAAATGACAAAACTACATAAAGCAGGACTAATATTATTTTTTTCAGTTTTTTTATTTTCCTGCAAAAGCGATTACGAAAAAGAACTTGAAACGCTGCAAACGTATATTGAAGAAAATAATATAACGGTAACGCCTAAAACAAGTGGGTTGTATTATATCGAAACAGTCTCGGGAACGGGAATACAGGCACAAGCCGGCAATGTTGTTACGGTGCATTATAAAGGAATGTTCTTAGACGGAGAGAAATTTGACTCATCTTACGACAGAGGTGAACCGCTTGAGTTTACACTGGGTGCGGGACAAGTTATAAAAGGTTGGGACGAAGGCATTTCATATATGAAGGAAGGCGGCAAAGCAACCTTAATTATGCCGAGCAGTTTGGCATACGGTGCATACGGAGCCGGAAGCATACCTCCTTACACAAGTTTGATTTTTGAAGTTGAACTTATTGACGTAAAATAAAAAATTATGAAGAGCCTTATATTTTTCAGTTTTATCTTTTTCGGAATAAATCTTTACGCACAAGTAAATTTCGACGATTTTTTCTTTGATAAATCAATGAGGCTTGACTATACGATAGGCGGAACCGGCAACGAAACAACTGTTTATTTTAATAAATTAAAAGAAGAACCGTTTTGGGGCGGTTCAAAGAAAAATTTAATCGATAAATTTAATTTCGGATATTACAGGATTTTAGTTTTCGATTCTGCCGGAACAAAACTCATTTATTCTCGCGGATTTTCCGATTTATATGTCGAATGGAAAGATACCGAAGAAGCAAAACAAACAAGTCGCAGTTTTTATGAGTCCGTTCAAATTCCGTTTCCGAAAAACGATATTGTTATAAAAATAGAAATGCGAGACAAACAAAATGTTTTTAATACTGTTTTTGAAATACCGATTAATCCCGGTTCTGTTTCGATTATTAAGGATAAACAGACAAAATATAAAATACAAAAACTGCAAAACAACGGCGATTCACATAATAAACTCGATATTGTCATTATTCCGGACGGATATACAGAAAGCGAACTTGAAAAATTCCATGCCGACTGCAATCGTTTTATTAGCTATTTCTTTGAAGTTGAGCCGTTTAAAACATACAGAAACAATGTAAACTTTTGGGCTGTCGATGCTTTTTCGGAAGAATCCGGAACCGATATTCCGACTCAAAATATTTGGAAAAATACTGTATTGAATACGCATTTCAACACTTTCGGACACGAGCGTTATTTGACGACACAAGATATTGAAACTGTCCGGAATTTAGCAGCCTATGTCCCTTACGACCAAATTTATATTTTAGTTAATACCGAAAAATACGGAGGCGGAGGGATTTATAACTGCTATAATCTATGTTCTGCCGATAATGAATACTCAGGAAGAGTATTTACTCACGAGTTCGGGCATGCTTTTGCCGCACTTGCCGATGAATACGAATACGGTTACGGCAAAGCTGAAGATTTGTATGATATGAGCGTGGAACCTTGGCAGGTAAATATTACAAATTTGGTTGATTTTGATTCGAAATGGAAAAAATCGGTTGATAAAAATACACCCGTACCTACGCCCGATACTCCTAAATTTGCCGAAAAATTAGGAGCCTTTGAAGGTGCCGGATACGTAAAAAAAGGTATTTATCGCCCGATGCACGATTGCAAAATGCGTTCAAATTCAAATGATAAATTTTGTCCGGTTTGTTACAAAACGGTTTTGGAAATGTTGTTGTTTTATTCCGAATAAGCAATAAAAAAACAGCAACATTTTATTGCTGCCGTTTTTTTAAATTTCCTTAATTTTAACTGTCAACTAATTTTTAATTTTACAATGAATAAGTTTGGGTGTCCGGGCAGAACCGCCGAATTTACCTTCAATCGTTAGTTTTTCTCCTGCGGTTCTTTTTGCATCGAGAGCATCGCTGTCCACTGTATCGTCAAACGAACAACCGACTTTATAAATCGGATTTACGGCTTTTTCACCCAAATCAACCCTTGTAGCCAATATATTTCCGTTACCGTCTTTCGAAGTTGTTGTTGCATAATAGACACCGGTTACGTTTATCAAATCTTTTGCTGCCAATGTTTCATATACAGAGGTTAAAGCATTTGCCAAATCACCTGAAAATACGGGTTTTGACAAATCAAGGTCGGCAATTGAGCTTAATTCTTCATATCCCGTATCTTCCGACTTAATAATTTCGGCATCGTAAATACTCATTATAAGCCTATTGCCCCACTTGTCATCTATACGATATCCCATATCTAATTTTCCCTTTATTGCAAGTAATTTTCCTGCCTTAACGGTTTGCTCCGGCAATTCGGTTTTTAATTTTACGTTTATTGATATTTTCTTCCCGGAATTGTCCTTTTTATTAAGCATTTGGATATTTCTCCCGTGTATTTTTACTTCTTTATTTCCCGGATACGCATACGGATAAACTAATAAAACGGCTTCTTTTTGAAATAAAAAATTGGTAACATTGCAAAATTCCTCCGTTGTAAAATTCGATTTTTTTAATAATTTCGGAATGTTTGCAAATTCTTTTACGGATTTCGTTTCTTTTACTTCCGGATTCTCTGATTTATTTACCGAAGAATCTTTTTCGGAATTTTGATTGTTTTCGGAATTATTATTTCCGCATGATTGTATAAAAATCAATGAACCCGCTGCTAAAAATAAAAAAAGTAATTTTTTCATAATAAATACATTTTACAGTTAGTAAAATAATAAAAAACTGTTTCAACAAATATACGTATTAATAATGTGCAGTTAAAAATAAAAATTATCGTACAGCTTTATCTTACACATATGCAAAACCCTTCTATCATTATTATACTTAACTACATACAGGTATTACATAAAAATTAATTTTTGTTTTGTGATGACCTTTTGATGACTTCAAAAACCGGAAATTATTGTAATTAATTTATACTTTTACGGAAATTTTATTTCGTTACTGAAAAACAAATTATGAAAAAACCGAAATTTCTTGAACCGGATGAAAATTTAATCGGAAAATGGACAATAGTTTACAAACCCGAAAACAAGGGATTGTATAACGGAAATTTATACGTTACCGATAAACGCCTTATTTACGATGCCAGATTTGATTTGTCAGCAACCGGTTTGATAAAAGAAACTTTAATGTTGCAATGGGGCAGTCAGAAATTTTTGGCAATTCCTAAATCGGAAATAGAAAATACGGAAATAAAATCTTCTTTTTTTAAAAAACAACTTATTGTGCATCTAAAAGACGGAAGCAAACATATTTTTGATTACGGAATGCTGTCGGTTAAAAAATTGGCGGAAGCCGTGAAATAATTTTCACTCATTTCAATTATTTAAAATTTTTAACCCGAATACCGATTAACAAAACATCATCAACTTGTTTGTTGTTTCCTTTCCATAAATTAAAAGCGGTAAGGATTTTTCGTTTTTGAATTTTGACGGAACTTTCGGATACCTCTTTTAGCAATGCTGTTAAGTTTTTCAACATAAACTTTTTTTTGTCTTGCCCGCCGAATTGGTCAAAATATCCGTCCGTAAACATATATAGCATATCCCCTTCTTTTAAGTTAAAGCGTTTCAGAGTAAAAGGATGTTCTCTGTAATGTATTCCTACCGGTTGGCTGTCTGCCGGCAATTCTGTAATACCCGTAATATCAGTATTTTCTTTTTTTCTTGCTATATAAAGAGGGTGGTTTGCTCCGGCAAATTCCAGAGTTAAGTCATTTGTATTTATTGCACACAGGGCAATTTCTACACCGTCGTTTTGGCTGTCAAGATATTTGTTTTGTCGCAAAGACTGTTTTATTATGCTTCGCATTTTTTCAAGTGCTGCCGCCGGGTTTGTAATCTTCGGGTCTTGTATGACATCGCTTAAAACAGCAATTCCCATCATCGCCAAAAAACCTCCCGGAACGCCGTGTCCCGTGCAGTCGGCAACGGCAATAATCAAATGGTTTCCTCTTTTTTTTACAAAATAAAAGTCTCCGCTTACAATGTCTTTCGGTTTAAAAATGATAAAAAAATCGGAAATGTATTTTGAAATTTCTTTTTCTGAAGGTAAAACGGCATTTTGTATTTTTTGTGCATAATTAATACTGCTTAAGATATATTTGTTCTTTTCGTTTATTTTTGTATTTGCTGCTTTTAAATTTTCAGCAATTGTGCTGATCTCTTCATTTTTTTGATTCAATTCGGTATTAATTTCTTCCAAATAGTTTGTTTGTGTCTGTATCTCTTCTTTTTGTGTTAAAATTTCCGCAGTTCTTTCTTTTACAATGTTATCTAAGCGTATATTTTCTTTTTCAAGTCGCTTTGCATTAAGTTTTATAAGAGTGCGAATAAACAGTGTTAACAATACTAAATAAGCGAAATAAGCAGGAACAGAACGATACAGGGGCGGTAAAATTTCAAACTCAAAACTTGCAGGGTCGCTTTCGATACCGTATATATTTCTGCCTTTAACAGTGAAAATATATTTTCCTTCATACAGATTGGTATATTCCTTAAAGTTCGTTTCTGTCCAGTCTGACCACGGAACACTTTTACCGTTTTCAAGCTTATATGAATATTCGTTCTTTTCGCCGTCAAAAGATGCCAGGGCAAATTCAAAATAGTAGTTATTGAAATGATAGTCTGATACTGTTTTTTTAAAATTTTCGGGTAAATATCCTCCGTATATTACGGAGTCGTTGTTAAGTTTAACCGTACGTATTAAACAATTTTCTTTTTTGCTGAAGTCTTTAAAACTGCTGATTTTGTATTTAAATAATTTTTTGTTGCTGTTTGCCCACAGTAAACTGTCTCCGTCGGCATAAAATGTATTAACGGATGTTAATCTTTTATACGGTGAAATTTCAGAAGTGTATTTGTTTCCTGTTTTTATAATTTTTGCAATGAAAGTCTTATTGTTTCTTTTTGCAAGAACCCAGTATTTGTTTTTTCCGAACTTTGCAAATTTCAAAATTTCCGCTTCTTTAACAGGGTATGACAAATATGCTGTATCTTTGGTAAAACTTTCCGTATTACTGTTAAAAATGTAAATTCCTTTTTTGGTTAACGCATAAATTTTATCATTAATTTTTATGAAATCACTGATTTCCGTATTAATGGTTAGTTTCTTAGTTTTTTTAGTTTTAACATTAAATAAAACCGGTTTGTTCTCAATTAAAAGAAGCATATTGTTTCTGTTTACTTCTTTACCTGTATAAATAATGTTGTTAAAATCTTTAATTTTTTCAGGCTCGGAAAAAGCATTATTCTTGTATGCTATTTTATATAAGCCGTAACCTGAAGTGAGGTATGCAGTTTCAGGAATAAAATCAGACATCACTATTGATTCAAAGCTTAAATCATTGATTAATACTGCCCGGTTGTTATAAACCGTATACATCCCTTTTATTGTATTTGCAATTAAGAAGGAGTCTTTTCCGGTTTTGAAGATAAAGAGCATAAGAACTTGCATTGCATCTTTTCCGCTTAAATTTTTCGTACCTTCAAATTTTTTCCCGTTAAAAAAATACAAGCCGAGATTAGTGGCAGTATAAAACTTTTTTTTAAACCTTATACTCTCATAAATACTGCCGCTTATTCCGTATGTTTTGTCAAATATTTCATAAGGAGAGTTAATTTCAATTCGTGAAACTCCGTATGCCGTGCAAGCCCATAACCCTCCTTGTACGTCTTTAAACAGGTTGTGTATTGTGTTATTTATAAGACCGTTATCTTCATTTATGATGTTTACTGTTTTTCCTTTAGCATCAATAATAACAATTCCGTTTTTTATTGTTCCTATCGCATATCGTTCGTGTCCTAAATAAGTTGCTCCCATATAGAGTTGGTTATTAATCAGCAGCTTATTTGTTTCTGAAATTATTTTTTTATTAAATCCGGTAATATTATCAATATTTGCATTTTTAGGATTGAATATATACAAACCCTTTTTGCCGGAACCCAAAATATAAGAATGTTTTTTGTAAGGTAAAATAAACCACGGATATTCCCTGCCGATTCCTTTTACGGAGATGATACTGTCTTCGGAAATCTTTACGGTTCCTTTATCTGATATTGAAGCCAGCACTTCGTTAAAGGGTTTGTAAAGTAAAAAAGCTTTGTTTCTTGTTTTTAACTTAATAAGTTGCGGATTTTTTTCGGGATTATACCTGAAAATATATTCTTGAGAGGCAAAATAAGTATTATTGTTAATTGATTGAACAGACCATACATCTGTAAATATACGACTTGCAGAGTCTAATAAATGAGTTAAAGATTTATATGTAAGAATTCCGTTTTTGTCAGGCTTTAAATAACCGAATTCTCCTACGGAACCTACAAATATAGTTCCGTCTTCACTTTTTGCGGAGGAGCGAACTGCTCGTTCTCCCGCAACGGATATTTTTCTCCAATTTTTTCCGTCAAATTCTAATATTCCTGAATTTGTTCCGAAAAACATAACACCTCTGTTGTCTTGAACTGCAGTCCATATTTGTCCGTCGTCCTGATAATCTTCCGGATAAAAGTTTTTTATAAAAGGAACACCTGTTTGTGAAAATAAAATGTTTGACAAAGAGAAAAAAAAGATTATAAAATAAGTTTTTTGCATAGGAAATAATTGAGCATAAAATTAAAGTATTTTTCTATATTTGTGAAATTAATTTAATGTTTTGTCGAAATGGAAAGAATTAAAGGAAAAGACTTTATTAACCCTAAGTTTGAAAAAAAATATAATAACGATGTTATCGCAAAATTTATATTGCAATTAAAAAAGTATAATAAAATTAACAAACTGTATTCTGAAAATTTTGATAAAGACGGAGTTGAATTTATAAATTCAATTATTGATTCTCTCGGTATTCAGTTTGAAGTTGATGATATTGATTTGAAAAGAATACCGGAAAAAGGAGCTTTTATTACGGTGTCAAATCAACCTTTCGGAGGAATTGACGCTTTGCTTCTTCTTAAAATAATGACTGAAAAAAGGCCTGATTTTAAACTTTTGGTAAACTTTCTTCTGCATACTATAGAACCGCTTAACGATTTTTCAATTCCTTTGGCAGAAAAAGATGCACATAATCCTAATAAGTTTAGTTTCACAACATTAAAAAGAACTCTTAAGCATTTGGAAGGAGGGAATTCTATAGGAATTTTTCCTGCGGCAGAAATATCTAAAGTGCATTCTCTGAATAACATCAGCGATAAAAAATGGCAACCTTCTCTGATAAAACTCATAAAACTTGCAAAGGTACCTGTTGTTCCCGTTTATTTTCAAGGGAATAACAGTTGGATTTTTCATTTGCTCGGAAATGTTCATCCGGCTTTGCAAACAGCTCGTTTATCAAAAGAATTTTTCAACAAAAAGAAAAAAGTAATTCGTATAAGAATTGGTAAGCCTATTAGTGTCAGTGAATTAAGTGAGTTTAAAGACGTAAATTTATTGTCTAGATTCCTGAGAGCAAAAACGTATGCACTCGGAACACCTTTTGAAATTAAAAAATTTATAAGACCTAAATTTATACCTCGTGCTAAAAAGGTTGAAAAAATTATAGACCCTGTTCCTCAGGAAAAGATTTTACCGGAAATAAAATACTTAAAAGAAAATTATTTTTTGTTCGACAGTAATGAATACAGTGTCGTTTGCGGTCCTTCCGTTGAAACTCCTAATATCTTAAATGAAATAGGACGTTTGAGAGAAATAACTTTTAGAGAAGTAGGAGAGGGGACAAATCGGAGCATTGATATTGATGAGTTCGATTTGTATTTTTATCAACTGATAATATGGGACAATCAAAATAAAAAAATAGCAGGAGCATACC
>JALSMF010000292.1 GCA_026987795.1 Bacteroidales bacterium | reverse complement strand
GTGCGGTTTTCCGGGAAGTGAAATCATTGGTTTGAAAGTTTCAATATCAATATCAAAAACTTTTTCGTACGTTGCATCGTCATCGGCATAAACTCCTTCGATTTTTTTACCTGTGCGTACTGAACAGTAATCTAAAATTTCTTTATTCGGCGGAAACATTACAATTATGGTTCCCATTTCGGTTCCCATTGATGCTACCGTAATTCGCTCATCTAAAGTCATTTTATCAATTTCGTTACCGTATAATTCTACCGAATATCCGAGAAGTTTGTTTGCTCCGAATATATTTAAAAGATTTAAGACTATATCTTTAGCTGTAATTCCTTCGGGTCGCTTACCGTTAAAGTTAATTCTTACCGATTCAGGAACTTTAAACCAGACTTTGCCCTTACTGAAAGCAACAGCCATATCTTTATCTCCCATTCCTTGCCCGAATGCTCCTATTGCACCGAGTATATTAGCATGTGAATCGGTTGTTAAAGCAGTTGCTCCGGGGTATGCAAGACCTTCTTCTATGAAAATATGTGTTCCTATGCCGTTATTTATATCGAAAATTTTTATTCCGTGTTTTCTGGCAAATTGCCGACAAATATGTTGATTTATTGCATATTTTTGGTCGGAGCCGGTAGGGTTTGTGTCAAAGGTAAAGAACGTTTTTGATACATCGTTAACAACAAGATTATTTTCTTCAAAATGTTTAACTACATTAGGTCCGCCGAAATCTCTTGCTGCTCTTACATCTATCTCAATATCAACAATGTCTCCGGGTTTAACCTTATCGTATTTTGAATGATTTGCAATGATTTTTTCTATTATTGTTTGTCCCATTTTTAAAAAATTTATAGGTTTAAATTTCTGTTACAAAGATATTTTTTTAGAATTATTTTCTGTATTTTAATTTAGTTTTCGGTAAAAATAAAAAGTATCTGTTTTAAATATATAGGGGTGGAGTATTTTTATAATATCTTTTAATATTAAATCGGGTCTTACGGTTCCTGATTCCATACAGTCATTTCCTCCGTAAGGATTTAACCGTTTGTTTCTGTTAAAAATATTACCTGATTTTATCGTATTAAAATTTTCAAGTCTCACGTCAGTTTTAATAATGTCGTTTATTTTTTTTGCCTGCCCGGGGTTAAGCCAGAAATCTGCATTTGACGCATTTTCATAAACTTCTTCAATATTTAAGGCATAGTTATGTTGTTCGTTTGTATTTTCCCAAATATATTTTCCCCCGGCATCTTTTATCAGTTGTGCAACGTTAGATTTTCCGCCCGGTATATACCAAGTTCCTTTCCATGGCATATTAAGTAAAACAGTAGGTTTTTCCTTTATTGTATCAACAGACTTAAGGTATGAGTCGTATTTTTTACTTATATCAGAAAAGAAGTCATCAGCAATTTTTCTTTTATCAAAAAACTCTGCAAAGAACCTAACCCATTCGGCTTGCGCAAGGGCTGATGATTCTGAATATTCATTAATAATTACAACAGGGATATGATATTGCTTCAATTTATTTATTACGGGTGAAACATTTCCGTTTATGTCATAAGCCGTAACTAAATCCGGCTTTAGGCTTAAAAGCAGTTCAAAATCAAGTGAGTTTTCATATCCTATGTCTTTTATTTTTCCCTCTTCTGCCTTTCTTCTTAATTTTTTATTATAAATATATTTTGTTCCCGACAGACCTACAATTTTATCTGTTTCATTAATAACTTCAACAAAGGCAATGTGCGTGGTGGAAAGACATATTATTTTTTTTATCGGAACATTTACTATGTTTTTTGTTGATAATGAATCCGGAGTTTTAATGCCTTTTTTTATCAGAAAATATTCTTCTTTTAAATTACCTCCGATTGAAAAAACAGACAATTTGGTTATATTTTTATTTTTCTCAATTTTAAAAAGTTCGGCATATTTATTCTTTTCCT
>JALSMF010000291.1 GCA_026987795.1 Bacteroidales bacterium | reverse complement strand
CCCATGTTTTGTTCGGAGAGATTCGTTCAAAAAGTTTATTCTTACCGAACTTGCTTCCTGCAAGATATGCTCCGGTATCGTTTACCCAAATTATTACAAACAGCGAAAGCAGGTATTCGTATGTAAAGATTCCTTCATTTATTCCCGAAAAGGCAATAAAATTAAGTGTTGACATAGGTATTACCACGTAAACTATTCCGAAAACGGTAAAAGCGATACAGAGAAAATGGTCTTCGCTGTTTTGGTAAATTTCGTATACAAAAAGGAAAATAATAAGAAAAATAATAATGAAATAGGATGTCGGCGGTATGATTTCTTTTGCTACAAAAAATGATAACAGGAATACAAAAAGTCCGGTAAAAAGTCCGTAATATTTTTGAGTTTTATTTCCTGTTTTTTCAAACAGCCGGTATGCTTCAGCTTGTGTAAGAATAGTTATTACCGTAAATATTACAACATAAAGATACTCGTTAAACAGTATTCCTCCGAGCAAAATAATAACAAAAATAACGGCGGAGAGCAGTCTTTTCAGCAAATCAACTTTCAGCATTCTTGTCAGAGTTTATTTATTATATCTTTTGCTTTTTCGGCAGCTTCTTTTTCTACATACAACTCGATATCTCCGAGAAGAAAGGTTGAATCTCGGTCGTTTATGATAACGGACGGTATTCCTGCTGTTTCTAAAATACCTTTTTCATACATTGCTTTTGCTATATTTGAATATGTTTTGAACAATATCCATTCTTTTTCGTTTTGTATTATCTCTTTTGCTTCATCAACTTTATTTTTTTCTGCAAACAACTTTAATTTGCCTTTTTCTTTTTTGATAATTGCTTTTATCTTGTGAGAAAAGAGTGTTTCTTCAAGTTTTTCTATATGTGTTAAATTGTCTGACTCTGCTACCGGTTCAAATCCTTTAAGTTCTTTGATTGTTTTTTCAGCTCTCAGAAAGTCATCATTTTTAACGTAAACAATAACTGCTTCAAGGTGATAGTTCGAATCTTTCTTTTTAATTACAATTGTATTTATCAGATTTTCGGCAAGCAAATCGGTAAAGTATTTTGCTTGTCTTACTTTGCTTACTAAAAGAAGATTTCTCCAGTCTTTAAGTTTTTTTCCCGTCAGGTAGGGAATAACTTTGTCTACATCTTCGTTTTTAACATACAACTCGTAATTATCAAGAATATATTTATTGCTTTCTTTTCTTTTTATAATTGTTTCTGTTCCGGCTTCCTGCAGGATTTTCTGAAACAGCAGTATGGGCTTTAAATCAATGTATGAGTTTATTTTTGTAAGTCCCTCGAACTCGTCTGTTAATGCTCGTGCTTTTTTTTCATTAAATTCTTCAACGTACAAATCTATATTTCCGACCAAAAACAGGCTGTCTTTTTCGTCAAGTATAACTGCGTTTATTCCGTTTGCCTGCAATATTTCTTTTCTCAGTTCTGCTTGGTGGTATCTGTCAAATGATTGTATTTTAACCCAATTTTTCATTTTGTTTATATTTTAGATTTATTTTCGTTATCTTTTTTTCTTTCTTGCTCTTCTTTCTCTTTTTGTTCTTTTTCTTGTGTCTGTTTTTTCAGGCGTTCTTTATTTTTTTCTCTTATTTTTTGAACTTCTTCTTCATATTCATCCTCAAATTTTCGTTTACCGAGTATTTTTTCCGCATCTTCGTAATATATTACTTCTTTTTCAAGTAACAGTTCTGCAAGTTGTTTCATTCCTTCGGCATTTTCTTTCAGAATTTTTTTTGCTCTTTCGTATTGTTCTTCTATCAGTTTTTTTACTTCTTGGTCTATAAGTTCGCCGGTTGTTTCACTGTATGGTTTTTGAAACTGAAATTCGGTTCTTCCGGAAGAATCATAATAACTCAGATTTCCTATTTTTTCGCTCATTCCGAGAAATGCCGTCATAGAAAAAGCTTGTTTTGTTACTCTTTCTAAATCG
>JALSMF010000290.1 GCA_026987795.1 Bacteroidales bacterium | reverse complement strand
CATGGTCTGTTGCTTTAAAAATAAGATTCTAAACTTTAAAACTTTTAATAATGAAAAAATATATAATATTCTCATTTATGGCAGGATTACTGTTTACGGCATGTAATCCTAACAAAGACATTTATGATGCGATAGATGCGGCGGAAAAACCGTATAATGAAAGCTTTGACATTGAACTTACAGATGCTGACTATACCTCAATTAAGAAGCTCGCACTGGAAACTGCACAAAATGCACAAGACAGTGCAATAGCAAACGACGTAGATACTTACAAGAGTTTTTCAGTTACTCGTTCAGCTGCTGATTTGATACCGGCTTTTTTGGCTAAAAATTATATCGCTCTTGACAGTGCATCATCAATAAACGTTAAGTATAAATACAGTAATAATGAGTATGACAGCCTGTCAATTATTACTTTTGTCGATGACGATTATACAGCACTGTTCGGAACTGTTGACACCTGTTTTTCCCCGTCATTTGAACCATCTGACTATTTGGGAACAATTGACTCAACAGAAAATTATCTCGTTTATTTTAATTGCAGATACGGAAATTCTTTTGCTGAAGCTGTTGACACAAGCATTGTATACACATTCGAAAGCGGTGTTTGGACAAACAAAGACAATTTTTATATCTTAACTGATGAAGATTATGAAAGTATGGGAGCTCCCGGGCAATATCATAATTTCTCAGCATCTAATCCGCCGGAGCATTTTTTACCGGTTTTCTTACACAATAAATTTCCGTATGCTTTTTCTAAAGATTTAGTAAACGTATTTTATAAATATTATTCCGGCGGAGTCAAAACAATGACCGATGCCTATATGTTTGACGGCTCTGTATGGTCTAATACCGTTGATAAAATAAGCCCGTTTATTAACAACGGAACAGAGTGGGTATTTGACCCGACTGTTCATTATACTATGAACGCCTCTGAAGATTATCAAATTATTATTGATTATGTAGCAAATAATCCGGATCTAAGCGGGTACTTAGATCCCACATATCCTGAAACTGCTGAATATTATTACGGAGCAAGTTCTTATTATAAAAATTTCTATTTAAAACTGTATAAACGAAGACTATATGATCCTTTAGGATTATTAGAAGGTTTGTCTGATGAAGAAGCAACACAGGCTCTGCTTGAAAGAATAAATGAAGCAATAGGAATATTCCTTGAAGGAAAGTATCCGGATGCCGAACCGATTATGAACGGAGTTCAGGTTTACTATTCTATTACCTATAATACATACGGAGAAAACAGTGTAAGAAACCAATACACCGTAGTATATAAATGTATCGGAACAGGACAATTTGAATATGTTTCCGGTCCGGAATTAGTTGAATAGTTACTTAGTTTCAGCAATCTTAAAAAAGAAAGACTCTCATTCTCGGGAGTCTTTCTTTTTTATCAACAAGTTAAAATCAGAGAATATAATATCACCTTTAAATATTATTATGATATATTTAACCTGCAAATTGTAAGATTCAATTTTGTTCCTATTTTTGATGCCGTAAATAATTTAATTGTTTAAAGAAATTCAGATGCTGATACTTTACATTTTTATATTATTGCTTTCTTTTTATGTTCTGGCAAAAGTCGTTGATAAATATTTTATAGAATCATTAGATAAAATTGCCGAAAAATTAAAAATGTCGCATGATGCTGCAGGAGCTACACTTATGGCAATAGGGTCCAGTGCTCCCGAGTTATTTGTCGCTCTTTTTGCCGTTTTTCGCCCCGGAGATCACGAAGGAATAGGTGTAGGCAACATTGTAGGCTCGGCACTCTTTAATTTGCTTGCAATAATCGGAGCATCAGCAATTGTAAGAAAGGCTGTTATAGCAAAACAGGCGGTTCTCCGCGATTTGTTTTTTTATGCAGTTTCTGTTATTTTATTACTTGTAACTCTGATTGACGGCAAAGTTTCTTATCTCGAAGCCGGAACTTTAATTGC
>JALSMF010000289.1 GCA_026987795.1 Bacteroidales bacterium | reverse complement strand
ACCAAGCTGTTGTTCGGTTTCGGATTTTTAATAGTATCATTTTTCTTTGCTTATATTTATATTTATCAGATGCTTAAAGAAAATGAAAAATTAGCCGTTAACGTAAATGAAAATATTGTTCCTTCCATGGCAGCTCTGAATAAGTTTTCGTTTAAAGTATTTGAATCAAAACATTTATTAATGAATTGGGTGTTATTTGAAAAAAAAAGCAATACCCCAAAAAAATTACGATTAACGGAAATTATACAAAACGGATATCCTCAAACAAAATATGAACTGCTGAATCTTTCTAAAAAATGGGATAAAGAAGAACAACTTAAATTAAATCAGATATTTACACTCACCGACAGCTATTTTTCTCAAATAACGAATATAATAAATCAACTTAATAAACCTGAAAAATATGATATACCCGATTTTAAAGAAAAATATTTGAACAAAATACAAGAAGGAAGTCCGTTGCCCGAATTGGCAGACAACATAAAGGCTCAAACAGACGAAATGTATGAAAATAAAAACGACTTACTTCTTTCTTACAATATGAAAATTGAAAAATCGTTTAAACTGTTCAGCAACAGAATTTTTCTTTCAGGTATAATTTTTCTTGCCATAGTTATAATTATTGCATTTTTACTTGTAAACTCAACAATATTTCCTATAAAATATATAAGAAATATTATCCAAAAGATGTCCTACGGAGAACTGCCTGTTCAAAGTGTAAAAACATCTACAGACGAAATCGGACAGATGGGAGAAGCTTTAAACAATCTTATTTCAGGATTAAAACAAAAAGTTGAGTTTGCAAAAGAGATAGAAAGAGGAAACTTCAGAAGTTTCTTTAAAGTCAGCGGAGATAAAGACGTTTTAGGAAATTCTTTAATTGCAATGAGAGACAGTCTTGCAGATGCCGCAAAATATGAAGAAATAAGAAGAAAGGAAAACGAAGAAAGAAGCTGGGCTGCTCAAGGACTTTCGGAATTTAACGACTTAATACGTGAACACAGTAAAACATTGGAAGAGTTTTCTCTTGTAAGTATAAATAAATTAACAAGATACACAAACTCTCAGGTAGGAGGAATTTATATTTTAAATGAGGAAGATGCCGATAATATTTTTCTTGAACTAACCGGATTTTATGCTTACGACAGGCATAAATTTTTTGAAGATAAAATTTTCCCGGGAGAAAATCTTGTAGGACAATGCTTTTTAGAAAAAGATACTATTTTCATAACAGATGTTCCGGATAATTACATAAAAATCTCTTCAGGTTTAGGTAAGGAAAATCCTAAAAGTATTTTAATTGTTCCTATGATTCTGAATCAAAAAGTTTACGGAATTATAGAATTGGCTTCATTAAACGTTTTTCCGAAATATGTAATTGAATTTACAGAAAAAACCGCAGAAATTTTAGCTTCTACAATTGCCACTATCCAAATTAATATGCAACGAACAAGGCTTCTTGATGAAACAAGAGATAAATCGGAACATGAAGAGCAGGAAAAAGCAGAATTAAGTAAAAAAATTAAGGAGTTGGAAAAAGAACTTGAGAAAAAAGCTGAAGCTATAAAAAAACTCAGGGAACAGTTCGGTGCAGATACAGATAATTCTGACAAAAAAGATTAGCAGATTTTTACAGTTTTGTTTTTATGAAAATAAAAACTCCGATAACGGCGGGTATAACAAGATTTATTATCCATAAAAGTACCGTTGCCGAAATGATTCCGGGAATATTTACGGAAAAGATACCGAGAAAAATTACGGCTGCCGAGCCTCTTATCCCTATTTCCAAAATACTTAATACGGGAATTATTGAACTTACCAGATAAGTTAATGCAATACCCGTTAATGCTTCAGGTAAGGAAATTCCGGTTTTGAAAAGAAATAATAATAAAATATATTGCACGGAAAAAATAAAATATCTTACAGCACTCAAAAACAAAACTTTGAGTAATTCCTTCGGG
>JALSMF010000288.1 GCA_026987795.1 Bacteroidales bacterium | reverse complement strand
CCGTTATTAAATCAAAAGTTATTTTTTTATAATTGTGATTCCCGCACAGC
Organism: Bacteroidales bacterium; assembly: GCA_026987795.1. Lineage (GTDB taxonomy): Bacteria > Bacteroidota > Bacteroidia > Bacteroidales > JAADGE01 > JAADGE01. The sequence goes on along the minus strand of JALSMF010000288.1, from coordinate 13,771 downwards.
AGCATTGCACCCTGAGAGATACTTACATTATTTCCTATGTTAACATTTGCAAGATTATCAATCCAAACGTTTTCTCCGATCCAAACATTTTCTCCTATTGTTAAACGCCAAGGATATTTAATATTTACAGAAGGTTTAATGACGACTCTTTTTCCGACCTTTGCTCCGAATAATCTTAACAGAAATACTTTTAAAGAGCTTACGGGGTTCCAGGGATTAAGAAAAAACAACACATTTGTAAAATACCACAAAGTCCGTTTTATAAAACCGGCACCCGGCTTATACCAAGAATTATCGAAACGGGATAAATCTGTTTTATTCATAATTCAAATAGTTTTTTAGTTTGCTTAACAGATTTAGAGTTTGCTGAGTTGTTTTTTGCAAAGTTAAAGGCATTTAAAGACATTTTATCATACTCTTCCTGTGTCATATCAATACATTTTTGAATTACTTTTCTGAACTTATCTTTATCCTGCAAGTTTATATCCCACCCTATTTTTTTTTCTTCAAGATTTTTCCACGGGGTTTTATCGCTTATAATTACCGGACATCCGGCTGAAAATGCTTCAAAAACGGCATGCCCGTAATTCTCGTGTAAAGTAGGAAACAAAAAAAAATGATATTTTTTAAGAGTATTTATCACTTTATTATGTGCTATTTCTTCTTTGAAATTAACAGAAATATTACCGGGATTGTTTTCTGCTTCAATTTTGCAAATTTGCTCATAATTTTGGTCTTCTGAAGGACCGAAAATATCAAAAATTATATTTGAGCCGGTTTTAAGATTATTTAAAATTTTTATCGCATATAAAATATTCTTTTTTTTAGATATTCTGGAAATAAAGACAAATTTTGTAATATCTTTTTTTTCTTTTTGAGAGTATCCGGAAGATATTCGCGGTATATTTTCAGCAATTACTATTTTTGCATTATCAAATGTATTCCTGATGTCTTCAGCTTCGTCCGAAGTTGTAGCGTGCCATAATATTCCTGAAAACAGACCTGAAAGTTTGCCGAGTTTTAAAAAAATATTTTTTTTGACTTTTTTTAATTCCAAGGCTCCGTTACCCAGCATTCCGCGGGGTGCTAAAATTATTGAACCGTCCGGCATCCTTTTTTTAATAAAATACAGAGGCAATAAGGTAAATTTAACAGAGAACAGGCTGTTAAAATACACTTTATACGGTTTAATTTCTTCAAATAGTTTAAGAAATGTCTTTTTATTTTGATTTTCCGGAGATAAATAAACAATCTTATATTTTCCGTTATCTTTTATTTTGTTTGTTATAATATTTTCATACGGACTTTCGTCTCCTAAATCTCTGTCCGACGTAACAATATAGAAGTCAAAGTATTCAAATAATTGTTCGATAATATTTACTATGCTTCTGATAGGTCCTCCGGCTTTATACCCCGGCAAAAACCAATCAATGAAAATTAATATTCTCTTTTTTTCAGACATTTGTCGCAATATTAGTAATTATTTTATAAATATTTTCGTTTTTTGCATATTGGGTTTTACTCTGAATTTATTTTTTTGAAAAAATTTATTATTACCATATCTTTCACAGTGTTAAATTTTGTCGGAATCGGACAAAATTTAAGTAATATTGTTAAAAAAAGCATTATTATTGAAAATGACAGTATAAGTTTTGACAGTTTGAGCATAATTCCCGGAAGTTTTATACTTTCTTACGCTGATTCCGTTATATCTCAAGACAATTATTTTATTGACAATTCTGCGGCATTAATTATTCTTAAGCCGATAATTCTTCCCGAGCTAAAGAATAAAGTTTGTACAATTTCATACAGGACTTTTCCCTATAATTTTTCACAGGCGGTTTATCACAAAAAAAAAGATACAGTTTTCGGCAACGTAAAAAGAAAATATATAAGTAAAAAAGATTATGATAAAAACCTGAAAACCGGCAACTTTTCAAATCTGAAAAAATCAGGCAGTATTTCCCGCGGAATAAGCATCGGAAATAATCAAAATACAGGTTTAACCTCAGACTTTAATCTTCAGCTTTCCGGAAAAATAAATTCGGAAACGGAAATACAGGCTAATATTTCTGACAGCAACATACCTATACAAGCAGACGGCAGCTCACAAAATTTGAGAGAATTTGACAATGTTTATATTCGTCTTATAAATGATAAAAGTATTTTAACAGCCGGTGACTTTGTTGCAAAACCGGGAAGCGGTTACTTTATGAAATTTCAAAAAAAAGTAAAAGGTGCCGGCTTAGAAACACATTTTGAAAACTCTGAAATAAAAACAGATGCAAAAATATACGCATCAGTTTCAAAAGGAAAATTTAACAGAATGAAATTTAACGGAACGGAAGGAAATCAAGGACCCTATCGTCTTACCGGGAAAAACGGTGAATTGTATATTGTTATTCTTTCGGGCAGTGAAAAAATATATGCTGACGGCATTTTACTTAAACGGGGCAACGAAAATGACTATGTAATCAATTATAATTCAGGCGAACTTACATTTACTTCCGGTAAAATCATAACAAAAGATACCAGAATAATTGCAGAGTTTGAATATTCAGAGATGAGTTATGCTCGTTTTAATTACGGCGGAGGAGTAAATATTAAAACCAAAAGCTCAGATTTTTTTGTAAATATAATTTCCGAACAGGATGCAAAAAATCAAAATCTCAGACAAGATTTAAGCAATGAACAAAAATTAATGTTTTACAACTTAGGAGATGATATTAATAATGCTTTAATTGAAAATGTTGTTTACACCGACACTTTTAACCGAGACGAAATACTTTACCGCAAAACGGATACTGCCGTTCAAGGTGTTATGTTCCGAGATGTTTATGTTTACTCAACTGACAGTTTAAACGCAAAATACAGAGTAAATTTTTCATTTATCGGAGCAAACAAAGGTAATTACATTCGCGAAAAAAACGGGGCAAACGGCAGAGTTTTTATGTGGGTATCGCCCGAAAACGGTATCCCGCAGGGCGAATACGAACCGGTTAAGTTATTGATAAGCCCTAAAAAAAAGCAAATGATAAATATCGGGGCATCCGGAAAAATCAACGAAACGACAAATTATTATTTTGAAGCTGCATTAACAAATAATGACCTGAATACATTTTCCGGAAAAGGAGATAATGATAATTTAGGATATGCCGTAAAAGGAAACATGGAAAAAAACATCCTTAATCGAGACACAACCCTTAAATATCTGAAACTAAAAGGGAATTATTGTTTTACAAACAAAAATTTTGAAGCCTTTGAGCCGTATCGTTCACCTGAATTCAGCAGAGACTGGAACTTATTTATTCCTGAAGCATATAACGAGCATATTGCCGGCGTACAGCTTATTTTTTTTGATAAAAACATCGGAAAATTCGGTGCCTCTTCAGATTTTTTACAAAAAACAAGTATTTATTCCGGTAACAGAAATAATTTTTCAGTAAAAATCAGTAAAAACCATTTTAGAGCCGACATAACGGTAAATCGTTTAACGACAATAGATACCGCAAATCGTTCTGAATTTATCAGATATAAGGGACACATAGAAACAGGGATTAAAAAATTTAAAGCCGGAATTATTAATTCAGGCGAAAAAAACTTATTTTTCAGTAAAGGTGACAGCAAAATTAATCCGTTGTCTTTTCGTTTTAATGAGATTGAAACATATATTAAAACTTCGGATAACTCAAAAAATACACTTTTATTAAGCTATACAAACAGAGAAGATTTTTTGCCTTTTGAAAATAAATTACATTACGCTTCCGCAGCACACAATTTTAAGTTCAATACAAATTTTGTAAGTTTAAAACATCAAAAAATAAAAACTGTTATTAATTTCAGAAAATTATACGTTAAAGACGGTATTTTGCAAAACATTCCTTCAGAAAATACACTTTCCGGTAAGTTTGAATATTCATTTAACATATTTAAAGGGGCTGTTTCTGGTTCAAACTTTACGGAACATACAAGCGGCAGAGAAGCTGTATCCGAATTTACCTATTTTGAAGTGTCACCCGGTCAGGGAATTTTTACGTGGAAAGATTTTAACGGAAACAAAATTAAAGAGTTAAATGAATTTGTAAAAGCAAATTTTGAAGACGAAGCAAATTACATCAGAGCGTCATTGCCGTCAACGGAATACAGAACCGTTTACAATCAATCTGTTTTTCAGACATTCAACTTGCAGCCTAAACGTATTTGGAACTCCGAAAAAGGAATTAAGAAATTTGTATCTTTTTTTTCAAACCGCTTATCTTACAGGCTTAACAGAAAAATTAACGACAAAACAAATTACTTTAATCTCAATACTGCAGATTCGTCATTAATAAGTCTAAACGAAAATTTTAAAAACAGATTTTCTTTTAATCTGCCTGAATATCAGCTTAAAGTGAACTATACTTTTATAAATTCCGAAACAAAAAATTTATTGATAAACGGCATTGAAAGCCGAAATAACATTTTTCATACGACAGAACTTTACAAAAAAGTTAAAGATTTTATTTTTACTGCCGATTTTAAAACCGGAAATAAAAGTTACGATTCAGAATTCTTTACCGAAAATAACTACCTGATAAAATATTCCGTAAATAAAGCTTCCGCCAATTATAAAATTGACAACAAGAATAATTTTAAAACAGAGCTCGTAATTAAAAGCAAGAAAAACCTTTTAGGAGAAGAAAATCTTTTTTCATATACAATAGGCGGTGAATACAGGCTTTCCGATATAAACAAAGGCAGCCTGCAAGTCAATTTTAATTTGGTAAACATAGCATATTCAGGCAACGACAACACTTCAGTTTCCTATGAAATTCTTGAGGGCTTACAAAACGGAAAAAATTATTTATGGAGCATAAGATGGTTTAAAAAACTCTCAAACTCCTTGCAGTTAGAACTAAATTATTCCGGTCGAAAAACAAACTCAGATAAAATAATACACACCGGAGGTATAAGCATAAGAGCATTTTTTTAACATACACTGATTGTTTTATAAAACATTGCATTTATTTGCCCGATTATTTTATTGTTTTACTTTTGCTCTCGAATCAGGTATATCTGATTTTTTCAATCAGATATTTAAAAGGGAATGCCGTGAAAATCGGCAACAGTGCCCGCTGCTGTAAGCTTCTGTGTTTTGAACATTCTTTTGCCACTGTGCGTTGACAGACGCTCGGGAAGGCGTTCAAAAATTAGGAGTAAGTCAGAAGACCTGCCGGATTCATTTTATTATCCGAAGCTTTCGGGAAAAAAAGCTTTAAGGATGGACATTTATGCTCATTCCCTTTCTCTTATTCCCTTTTGTTCGGATTAATATCGTTGTTTTTATTTATTAATTTTTTAAATTTTAATTGTTATGAAAAAAAATTTATTCTTAACATCGGTGTTAATCGCAATTTTTTCATTTGCTCTTAACGCACAAACAATTGTTGATTTTGAAAGTCTTACTGTCCCTGCCGACGGGTATTATAACGGTTCAACCGATTATTCCGGCAGCGGAAACCAAGAAACTTTTACTTACTCCGAAAACGGAGCAAGCTTTTACGTAAACTACACAAATACAGGAACCTATGATTATTGGAGTGCGTTTGCATACTCTGACCAAACTGATTTAACAACTGCCGATTGGACAAATTACTCGGCTTATGCAAACCCGGCAGGCGGAGCAGATGCCTCATCTAACTATGTCATTGCATATACCTTTACAGGAGATTCCGTTATATTTGATAACCTCGTTCACATTGACTCCGTTAAAATTACAAATTCGGTTTGGGCTTATCATTATATGAACGGAAGCGACGGAAGCGGTTCGGGAACCTATGGAGCCGACGATTACTTTAAACTTTCAATAACAGGAATATCAGACAGCGGAAGCTATACAGGAACAGTTGACTTTTACCTTGCTGATTTTACAAACGGAAACTCATATATTATTGATAACTGGACAAATGTTAATTTATCAGATTTAGGAAACGTAAAAGGCTTAAAATTCTATCTTTCTGCCCTTGATACTTGGACTCCTTATTACTTCTGTATGGATAACTTGACATATTCTGATGCCGTGTCCGTAAAAAATATTGATAATGAAATAGTTTCCGTTTATCCTAATCCCGTAAAAGATATTATACACATTACAAAGGCACTTAATTCAAATATAACCGTTTCCGATATTTCCGGAAAAGTCATTTTTTCAAAAAATAATTGCAGTGAAATTGAGCGAATTAACTTATCAGGAAAAAGCGACGGAGTTTATTTTGTAACCGTTCAAAGTAATAACACAACCTTAACAAAGAAAATAATTAAAGTGTCTCGCTGATACAAAATTTAATATAGAATAAAGGGTTTAGCCTTTTCACAAAATTACCCCGAAAAAACAGCATAAGATTTCCGTATTTCGGGGTAACTTTTTTAGTTTTCGGGTTATGCCGGAACAGATAAATTATCAAAGAATGCGGCTCATTCAAAGCTTACGAAACAGGATAAACAAAATTACAATTTCAGAATCAGCTTATTATTAAAATACCAAAATGTATTCTGCACATTTTCAGGAGGCTGGTTATCATAATCAAATGCAAAGCTGACTTTATAGGCAAGGTGCTTGTTTATGTTAAAGTTTAATCCTGCTTCGGTTGAAATTCTGTAATCTGCAAAATCCGTAAACCGAGGCTGGTAATAAAGTATGTGATTAAATCTGACAAAATCACTGATATTAAAATACAAATTCGTATAAGAATCAAGTCGCATATATTTTGTTTCAGTATTCAAACTGTCAGACAATAATTCATGTTCAAACATCGCCAAAGGTGCAAAATAAAACGAAAAGTTTTTTTTGCGGGATACGGCAATTCTCGGACCTCCGCCTGCCAACACCCTCTTAGTTAACAGTTTTTGTTCATTATACTGATACTGACCAAAAGCTTCCAAAGTAATAAAACTTGAATCTTTTACGGTATAATTATATCGCAAGTGTTGAAAACCGTTATTAACAAACGAACCTTTATCAATATTAAGAATTTTTATGTTATTTAAGAAAATTAAAGTATGAGCTTTGTATGAATATTGTACATCGGCAGAGTTTTTAAGTTCAATAATCTGCTTTCCGTTATCTTTAATATTAAAATCAAGCCCTATCGAAGCCTGAAAACCTTTAACGTTTTTACGTTTTTTTTCGATATTAACAATTTGCGAAAATGTTCCGAGATTAAAAGAAATAAAAGCTAAAAAAAACAATGCTTTTTTCATAATTTTCAGATAATTTTATTCGGCTCTTTCAATCGGATAAAAAACCCTGTCCTTAATTACCCACGACTGCGGAAACGTTTTTTCTATTTGAGTTTTAAAATACATCGCTTCGGCTTTTGTTCTGAAATCGCCTACACGCACCTTGAAAAACGGCGAATCGTAAACTATGTAAGCTCCGTTTTTATTTCCGTAACGAATAAGAAATTTCTTTTTGGCATTTTGAGCCTCAGCCATAGCTTTTTGTCCTGAACCAAAATAAATCTGAACTCTCCAGCCGTCAAATTTATTGTCATTAACCTCAATATGTCGTTTTACGATTTTCCGAAGACGGACATCCTGGGTTATCACTACAGTCCCGTCGTTATAATTTCTGTCGGCAGACGTAATGCCCGAATCTTCCGTTTTGAAAGTTTCTGTTTGCGAGAAAACTTCAGAATAAAAAAATAAAAAAATAAAAATTATAAAAGTGCTTTTCATTATAAACGGTTAATATAAAACTGTTCCTGTTTATAACGCCAAAAGTAATAAAATATTTATTTATGAAGAAATACACCGGTAAATTACGGCAATTTAGTTGAAATGAAAATATTTTCAGCATCTTTGTATCCGAATTTAAAATAAAGATAAAAATGACAAACTTGGCAGAATTAGGCGAATTCGGTCTTATAAAGCACCTGACAAAAAATATTGAAATAAAAAATTCATCAACCGTAAAAGGAATAGGCGATGATGCCGCTGTTCTTAATTTTGAGAACAAGCATATTGTTGTTACTACGGATATTTTGGCTGAAGGTGTTCATTTTGATTTATCTTATACACCGTTAAAGCATCTCGGGTATAAAGCTGTTATCGTAAATTTATCCGACATTTACGCAATGAATGCCTCTCCGAAACAAATAACGGTAACAATTGCCGTATCAAACAGATTTACTCTGGAAGCTTTAGAAGAGTTATATGAAGGAATAAAATCGGCATGCAAAATATACAATGTTGATTTAGTAGGCGGAGATACAAGCTCATCATATACCGGACTAATAATAAGCATAACTGCAATAGGAGAAGCAGATAAGGAAGAACTGGTTTACAGAAGCGGTGCAAAACCAAACGACCTGATATGCGTTTCCGGAGATTTAGGCGGTGCCTATGCAGGTTTAAAAGTTTTGCAGAGAGAACACGAAGTTTTTAAATCAAACCCGAATATCCAGCCGGAATTGACAGGTTACGACTACATTTTGGAGCGACAACTAAAACCTGAAGCAAGAGCTGATGTTATTAAAATGCTTAAAGAACTGAATATAAAACCGACATCAATGATTGACATATCAGACGGTTTATCTTCAGAGATATTACATATTTGCGAAGAGTCAGGATGCGGAAGCCGGATATATGATGAAAAAATTCCCGTAGCTGATAATACAAAAAAATTAGCTGAAGAAACTCTTATAGTCCCGACAACCTTTGCTATGAACGGAGGAGAAGATTACGAACTGTTATTTACAATTTCGCAAAACGAATATGAAAAAATAAAAAATAATCCGTATATAAGCATTATCGGACACATTACAGAACAGTCAAAAGGAAATTTCCTGGTTCTTTCCGACGGCAGTGAAGTTGAAATTACGGCACAAGGTTGGAACCATAATAAATAATTAACAATATACTCTCCCTGATTAATGAAAAAAGCCGATGACTTTAAAAGTTATCGACTTTTTTATCTTTTAAGCTTTGCTTAAATTATTTTTCAACTTTTAAAACTGCTTTTATAACTTCTTCAAACTGTTCTTTGCTTCTGTACCCTATTATTTGTTTATAATTTCCGTCTGCAGGAACAAATAAAACCGTAGGAATACTTCGTATTTTAAATAAATTTGCCAGTTTCGGATTATTATCCGTATTAATTTTATACACCTGTAATTTATTTCCGTATTCAGCCTGAATAGCTTTTAAATGCGGAGCTATCATTTTGCAGGGTCTGCACCAATCCGCATAAAAATCTATTATTGCCGGTTTATTACCTTCATATTTCCATGTTGAATTTTTGGAATAATCCCATATGTTTTTTTTAAAACTTGCATCATCCAAATGAATTATATTTTGTGAAAACAGTGATGCCGTTCCGAACATCAATAACGCTGTTAATACCAAGAGTCTTCGTTTCATCTTTTTTAATTTTATTTATTATATCAATAACGAATTTTATACCAAAAAAATTACGTAAAAAGAAAGCCGTTGACTATCAGCGGCTTCCTCTCTTTTAAGTCAAAACAAGATTAAGACGCAGGTTCTTCTACCTTAAGAACGTCCGCAATTGCTTTTTTGAAAGATTCTTTCGGTAAAGCTCCTACCGCCATTTGAGGTTGTCCTTCTTTGGGAACAAATAACAATGAAGGAATACTTTGAATACCGAACATTCCGGCTAAATTTCTTTCAACTTCGGTATCTATTTTATAAATATCTATTTTGCCGTCGTATTCTTCTGCCAGTTCATCCAATATAGGTGCAACCATTTTACAGGGCTGGCACCAATCTGCATAAAAATCAATCATACAAGGTTTATCACCTTCAAATTTCCAATCTTTGTTTTTTTCAAAATTAAAAACTTTCGTTTTAAATGTTTCTTCGTTTAAAAATTCTACTTTTGCCATATTAAATTTACTTAATTAATTATTTTTTATCTCTATATATTTACATATTTGCATATTTTGAAATACTCAAATTATATGCCTTTCTGTAAATTATTGCAAAGAACATAAAAAATACTGACATAATTGCTGTTTTTTCTGTTTTTTTATAAAAAAAGATATTTTTGTCATAAAATACAAACTAAAAAATATTTCATAAACTTTACACAAAACATTTAATTATGCCTGAATTTAAACGATATTTAGTAACATCTGCTTTACCATATGCCAACGGTCCCGTTCATATCGGACATCTTGCCGGTGTTTACATACCTTCTGATATTTACGTAAGATATTTAAGACTGAAAGAAAAAGACGTAATTTCCGTTTGCGGAAGCGACGAACACGGTGTTCCCATTACGCTTAAAGCTAAAAAAGAAGGAGTTACACCGCAGGAAGTAGTTAGCAGGTATCATAACATAATAAAAAAATCTTTTGAAGATTTCGGAATTGCTTTTGATATTTATTCGCGTACAAGCAATAAAATTCATTACGAAACGGCTTCCGATTTCTTTAAAAAACTTTACGATGCCGGCGAATTTATCGAAAAAACAACCGAACAATATTTCGACACGCAGGAAAATCAATTCCTTGCCGACCGTTACATAAAAGGAACCTGTCCGAAATGCGGTTACGAAGAAGCATACGGCGACCAATGCGAAAAATGCGGAAGTGCTTTAAGTCCTACGGATTTAATAAACCCGAAATCAACAATAAGCGGTGCAGAACTTACATTAAAAGAAACAAAACATTGGTATTTGCCTTTAGATAAGCACGAACCGTTTTTACGTAAATGGATACTCGAAGAACATAAAGAATGGAAGCCTAATGTTTACGGGCAATGCAAATCGTGGCTCGACAACGGATTGCAGCCGCGTGCCGTAAGCCGCGATTTGGATTGGGGTGTGCCGGTTCCCGTTGAAAATGCCGAAGGCAAAGTATTGTATGTTTGGTTTGATGCTCCTATCGGCTATATTTCGGCAACCAAAGAACTTACCGGCGATTGGGAAAAATATTGGAAAGATAAAGATACAAAACTTGTGCACTTTATCGGAAAAGACAACATCGTTTTTCATTGCATTATTTTTCCCGCCATGCTGAAAGCCGAAGGTTCATACATTTTACCTGACAATGTGCCGGCAAATGCTTTTCTGAATTTAGAAAACGATAAAATTTCAACATCCAAAAATTGGGCGGTATGGCTGCACGAATATCTCGAAGATTTTAAGGGCAAACAGGATGTTTTACGCTATGTTTTAACGGCAAATGCACCCGAAACCAAAGACAACAACTTTACCTGGAAAAATTTTCAGGAAAGAAACAACGGCGAATTGGTTGCAATTTTAGGAAATTTTGTAAACCGAACCCTTGTTCTGACAAAAAAATATTTCGATAAAGAAATTCCCTTGCCGGATAAAATTAATGAAAATGACACAGCCGTTTTAGAAGAAATTCTGAAAACAAAAAAAGATATTGAAGAAAATATTGAAGTTTATAAATTCAGAGATGCCTTAAGAGCATATATGAATTTGGCTCGAGTCGGAAATAAATATCTTGCCGATGAAGAACCCTGGAAACTTATAAAAACAAATCCGGACAGGGTGCGAACAATTTTATATGTCGCTAATCAGATTACGGCTGCATTAACCGTTCTCGGCGAACCGTTTTTGCCTTTTACATCAAAAAAATTAAGACAAATGATAAACTTGCCCGATGCAAAATGGGGAGATGTTGACCTCGGCATTACAAAACAAGGGCACAAAATTAACGAACCCGAACTGCTTTTTGAAAAAATTGAAGATAAAGAAATAGAATATCAAATAAATAAACTTCTGAAAACAAAAGAAAATAACAAAAAAGAAACTGTTGAATTAAAACCGATTAAAGAAACAATAACTTTCGACGATTTTCAAAAACTTGATATACGGGTTGCCACAATAATTGATGCCGAAAAAGTAGCGAAAACAAAAAAGTTACTGAAATTGACATTAGATACCGGCATTGACAAACGAATCGTTGTTTCGGGCATTGCCGAATTTTACAAACCGGAAGAAATAATCGGAAAACAAGTGCAGGTACTGGTAAACCTTGCACCGAGAAAACTCAAAGGTATCGAATCGCAGGGAATGATACTGATGGCTGAAAATTCGGAAGGAAAACTTTGTTTTGTTTCACCGGAAGAAAAAATTGAAACCGGCTCAACGGTAAGCTGACATCTTTAAGAAACTTTATGCTGAAAAACACAAGAAAAAGAAACCCTTTTATCTCTTTTTTCTTGTGTTTTTTGTTTAGCTTTGTGCCGTAAAACAATTAAAAAAATTGACCATTATCAATTTTTGTGTTATGAAAGTAATAAAAAATATTCTAAACTTTTACATAGACGGGTTTAAAAATATGTCTGCACACAGCAAAAAGCTGTGGATAATAATATTAATAAAACTGTTTATTATGTTTTTTATTCTAAAACTATTCTTCTTCAAAAATTTTCTGAACTCTAAATTTGATAATGACAAAGACAAAAGTGATTATGTTATAGAACAATTAATTAATTAAATTTTTAAATTATGGAACATTTAGACATAGGATTGGTCGATTGGTCAAGAGCACAGTTTGCATTAACAGCTCTTTACCACTGGATTTTTGTTCCGCTTACTCTCGGGTTGTCGTTTATTGTGGCGTTTATGCACACGCTATACTATAAAACCCGTAACGAAAAGTGGAAAAATTTAACTAAATTCTGGATGAAACTATTCGGAATTAATTTTGCAATCGGTGTTGCTACCGGTATTATTCTTGAATTTGAATTTGGTCTTAACTGGTCAAACTATTCATGGATTGTAGGAGATATTTTCGGAGCACCGCTTGCAATAGAAGGTATTCTCGCATTCTTTCTGGAGTCAACATTCATTGCCGTTATGTTCTTTGGCTGGGACCGTATCAGTAAAAAATTCCATATGCTTTCATCTTGGTTTGTAGCATTTGGCTCAAACCTGTCGGCACTGTGGATTTTAATTGCAAATGCCTGGATGCAGAATCCCGCAGGAACGCAATTTAATCTTAACACAGCAAGAAACGAAATGACAAACTTTTTTGATGTTGCACTGTCGCCTACGGCAATTTCAAAATTTTTACATACAGTTTCACAAGCTTATATCATCGGCTCTCTTTTTGTCATATCTGTCAGTGCGTGGTATATTTTAAAAAACAGGCATATAATTTTTGCAAAAAAAAGCATTTTAATTGCTTCAGTTTTCGGATTAATTGCATCAGTTGCTACGGCAGTTACCGGAGACAGTTCTGCATATGATGTTGCTAAACACCAACCTATGAAATTAGCTGCAATGGAGGGTTTATACAACGGAGAAAGAAATGCAAACCTGTATGTTATCGGTGTTATAAACGGCAATAAAGACAACACTAATTTTACAGGAATTAAAATTCCCAGCCTGCTTTCAATAATGGCTTTCAGAGATGCAAATGCTTTTGTTCCGGGCGTTAATGATTTAGTAAACGGAAATGAAAAAGAAGGTATACTTCCTGCAGAAACCAGAATAGAAAAAGGTAAAATTGCCATACAAGCTTTAGCTGATTACAAAAAAGCAAAAGCCGAAGGGAATGAAGCAAGTATGGATGAAAGCATAAAACTGTTCAGAGCTAATGAAAAACACTTTGGTTACGGGTACTTTAAAAATAAAGAGGATATCGTTCCGAATGTGCCTTTAACATTCTATTCTTTTCATGTAATGGTTGGTTTGGGACTTTTTTTCGGTTTACTTTTCATTTGGCTTCTATGGGCAAGTTTAAAAGGTAAATTAGAAAGCAATAAATTGCTTTTAAAAATATCAGTATGG